>NZ_BAAAHH010000010.1:0-200277 GCF_039525175.1 Actinocorallia libanotica | reverse complement strand
GCGGGCCGCTCAGGCGACCGGACCGTCGGCCCTGCCCAGCAGCACCCGCGCGCGGGCGGGAGCGGCGGCGACGCGGTCGACCCCGCCGTCCGCGCCCACCACGACCACGCGCTGCTCCAGGATCAGGTGGTCCTCGCCCACCTCGGCCACCGTGCCCTCGCAGCGCACGGTCTCCTCGGCGAAGACCAGCGCCTTGAAGGTGAAGTCGAGCTTCTGCACGAAGCACAGCGGGCCCAGCCAGTCCTGGATCTGCTCGACCAGCAGCGCCCCGAACACCTGCCCGTCCACCACCGGGCCGGGGACCTTCGCCGCCCTGACGAACTCCGGGTCGTAGTGCAGCCGGTACCAGTCCCACGTCGCGCCCGCGTAGGCGACCATGTCCGACAGGCCGATCCTGCGCTCCAGCGGCGGGAGCTCCTCGCCGACCCGGTGAACCGCCTGCGTCGTCACTTTCCCGCCTCCAGCGCCACGAAGATGATCGTCTCCTCGTTCTCGGCGAGGAGGCCGCCGTCCTGATCGGTGTACGTCGCCCGCGAGGCGATGATGAGCATCTCCGCGCCCGAGCGCGTCGTCTTCGCGGACGCGTCCGTGATCTCCCACGTGGCCGTGACGACGTCCTCGGGGCGGATCCGGCGGTGGAAGGTGTAGGAGTTGCCGCCGCGCACCTTGCGGGTGCCCGGGATCTCGATGCCCCACTCGTGGCCGGCGTAGCCGTCCGGCGGGATCGGCAGGTTCGCGTACTGGTTGGTCTCGCAGACCAGCGTCAGGGGGGCCGTCACCCCGCGCAGCCCCTGGGCCCTGGCGTACTCCGGATCGGAGTACAGCGGGTTGTGGTCGCCTATCGCCAGGCCGAAGTACCGGCCCGCGGCCGCGCCGAACTCCTCCGGCGCGGTGTAGACCTTCTTCCTGCCGACGAGCGCGCGTACCTCATCGGTGAGCAACGACATGGGACATCCTCGGGTGAGAGAGAACGACGAGCACCTCGTCCGGCGCTCGATATTATAAAGTCAGACATATATTGTCCAGGACTCTCACCCGCCGCCCGGCTCACTCCTCCCGGTAGGCGCCCCGGATGTTGACCAGATGCACGCGCATGGCCTCGCTGGCGCCCTCGGCGTCACCCGCGGCGATGCGCTCGGCGATCTCCGCGTGCTCCTGGTCGACCATCTCCCAGAACCCGTCGTGCGTCACCGGCGAGGGCTTGAGGAACCGGGTGCGCAGCACGTGGAACACCGGCTCGGTCATCATCGCCAGCAGGCCGTTTCCGGTCGCCTGCATGATGACGTCGTGGAAGTGCTGGTGCTCGCGGAACTTCATGCTGCGGCCCCGCGTCCGCGTCTCCCGCTCCATGGCCGCGCGCAGCGCGTCGAGGTGGTGCTGCTCCCGCCGCCGGGCGGCCAGCGCGGTGGCCGGAACCTCCAGCAGCTCCCGCGCCTCCAGGATGGCCGGCAGCGGCAGCGCCGCCGAGCCGGACATCAGGCCGATGCCGACCTCGAGGTAGTCGCTGATCTGGTCGGGGTCGACGCTGGAGACGAACGTGCCGCCGGTGGTGCCCCGCGAGGTCTTGACCAGCCCCTGCGACGCCAGCACGCGCAGCGCCTCGCGCACCGTGCTGCGGCTCACCCCGAAGTTCCCGCCGATCTCGCTCTCCGGGGGGAGCCTGTCCCCGGGCGCCAGCGAGCCGTCGAGGATCAGCTCGCGCAGCTGGTCGGCGACCTGCTGGTACGCGGGGCGCAACCGGGTGACCGGAAGGACGGCCGGATCCGAGGAGCCGACGGTCTTGCGGTTAGCACTGGACACTCTGCCCTGCCTCCGTGATCAGCCAAAACATCGGACGTCGAAAACGCAACCGCCCGGAAACCTCCGGAGCGGAGAAACATCTTCGCACGAAGGCGCGGACCCGGAACGCCCCCGCGACCGCGCGAGCGCGTACGGGGGCGCGAGATCCGGAATACCAAAGGTAAGATGTTTCTAGCACGTTTCGTCGCCCGACGGCCATCACCACGGGGCCGAGGACCCGCCGGCGCGGGGTTCCACACGCCGCGGCCCGCGGGGGCACACCGGATTCTAACCCGGCGAGGCGGGGGCGCCGGGCACGCGGACGCACGGCGCCGCGCGCCTCAGGCGGCCGGGTGCGGCGCGAACGAGCCGTAGCCGCCCCGGTAGAACAGCAGCGGGTCGCCGTCGCCGGCGTCCAGGACCAGCACCCGGCCGACGACGATGTGGTGGTCGCCCGCGTCGTGGACCTGCTCGGTGACGCAGTCGATCCAGGCGGCCGCGCCGTCGATGACCGGGTTGCCGGCGGGCGAGGGGCGCCAGCCGATGTCGTGGAACTTGTCGGTCTTGCGGGTCGCGACGGCGCGGCAGACGTCCTCCTGGTCGGCGGAGAGGACGTTCACGCAGAACCGGTCGCCCGACGCGCGCAGCGCGCGCCACGAGCTGGAGCCCTTGTCGGGCAGGAACGCCACCAGCGGCGGATCGAGCGAGACCGAGGTGAACGATCCCACCACCATGCCGATGGCGGTGCCGGTCTCGTCGAGCGCGGTCACCACGACGACGCCGGTGGGGTACCGGCCCAGCACCTGCCGGAAGCGGGACGACTCGACGGTTCCTGCCCCCTGGACGGTCAGTGGCATGACGGGAACTCCTCCCTGTAGCGATCGCTACAGAGCTTGCCACGCGTGACCCGTGGTGACAAGCGTCCCTTCTCCTAAAAATCCCGACGGACGTGTCGAAAATTGCTCAATCGGACGTGACGGCCTGCTCGACGATGGCCACCACGACCTCGACGAACTCGTCGGGATCCAGGGCGTCGTCGATCTGGTGGGCGAAGAGGAGACCGTCGGTGGCGGCCAGCACGATGTGCGCCAGGTCCCGCGCCAGCTCCGGCCGGCGGGCCCGCAGCCCGGCGTCGAAGTAGGAGGTGAACCAGGCGGCGATGCTGCTGGCCACCTCGTCGCGGGTGGCCAGGAAGTACTGCCGCGCCTCCGGCTCGACCTCCCGCGCCTCCAGCAGCAGCATCTGGCCGATCCGCAGGAAGTCGGGCGTCTGCGGCAGGGAGCGCACCGAGCGCGAGAGGATCGCGCGCAGCCCCTCGGCCAGCGGGCGCTCGTCGCGCGGGTCGCGCTCCCAGCGCGGCTGGCTGGAGATCCACTGCTCGAAGCCGTGCCGGATGACCTCGGCGATCAGGTGGTCCTTGTCCCGGAAGAACCAGTAGACCGAGCTGGCCGGCAGCCCGGACCGCTTGGTGACCTTGGAGATGGTGGTGCCCTCGTAGCCGCTCTCGGCGGCGATCTCGGCCGCGGCCCGGAGGATCCGGACGCGCGACACCTCGCGGTCGGCCGGCCGCGTGCCGGGGGTCCGCGCGCCGCTCACGCCGCCTCCTTCAGCCAGGTCCGGGCCTGGGCGTACACGCCGTCGGCGATCAGGTCGACCAGCCGGTCCAGGCGCCAGCCGCGGTCGGAGCGCACACCCAGGTAGAGGCCGTCCATGACCATGAGGTGGAACCGCGCCATCCGCCCGGCGACCAGGCTCCGGCGGTCGGGGTCGCCGTCCGCGAGCACCTGCTCCCACCACTCCTGGATCGCGCTCCTGGTGTCGGCGCGCACCTGCAGGTAGCGGCGGCGCGCGGTCGGCTCCTGCTGCCGGTTGAGCAGCCCGAGCATGAGGCCCAGCCGCCAGAACTCGGGGCTGACGACGATGGCGCGCGAGGCGCGGTGCAGCCGGTCGCGGATCTCCTCGGCCGGGTCGGCGATGCCCACCCGGTCCTGCCAGGTCGGGGCGGTCTCGCGCCACCGGCGGTAGCTGTGCTCGAGGGTCTCGGCCAGCAGCTCGTCCTTGTTGCGGAAGTGCCAGTAGACCGAGCTGGGCGGCAGCCCGGTCGCCTCGGTGACCAGGGCGATCGAGGTGCCGTCGTAGCCCCGCTCGGCCGCGATGGCCAGGGTGGCGTCCAGGATCCGCAGCCTTGACTCCTCGCCCTGCTGGTGGCGTCGCGCCGTCTTCCTCATCCGTGCATGTCTCCCCTGGCCGTCCGATCGCACCAGAAATTCTGCCGCACCGGGTCTTGTGTCGGTCATCACATCGTGGGTACCGTCACAGCGCGTCTCTGTAGCGATCGCTCCATTCACTGTAGTGATCAATACGGACCGTTCGGAACGGAGAAGAACATGTCATCCCCTCGCAGCGCCTTCCTTCGGCGACGGCTGATCACCCCCCTCCTCATCGCCACGGCGGCCGCGCTCACCGCGACGGCCTGCGGGTCGAGCGGCTCGGGGGTGAACGCGGCGGACGCCGAGAGCCAGGCCGCCGAACTGGTGAAGGTCCTCGGCATCCAGGACGGGACCGACCTCGGCCCGCAGGTGCGGTTCAAGCTCGGCGCGGCGCTCACCCTCTCGGGCCCGTCCGCGGCCAACGGGGAGTCGATGCGCAACGCCATCGAACTCGGCGTCGAGCAGATCAAGGCGGCCGGCGGGCCCGCCATCGAGCTCAGCGTGAAGGACATCAAGGGCCCCGACCCGGTCGCCGCCAAGCAGGCGGCCTCGGAACTCGCCTCCGAGGGCGTCCCCGCGAAGATCACCTCCATGGGCGACGGGCTCGGCGCGATGCTCGCCGACACCGACAAGGACCGGATCCTCAGCCTGGACGGCGTGGGCGGCGCGCAGGTCTTCACCCGCGGCGCCGAGTACTTCTACGGCACCCGCGAGGTCGCGCCCTCCGACGCGGCGCCCGGCGCCCTGGAGTGGTTCAAGCGCGCCCACCCCGAGGGCCGGACGGTGGGACTCGTCGGCGTCGACCTCGGCCCGCTCAACCAGGCCATCCAGGCCGACATGAAGGCCAAGATCGAGGCCTCGGGCCTGACCTTCAACGGCCTGTGGGAGACGGTCACGCCGACCTCCCAGGACTACGCGAACATGATCGCGAAGGTGAAGGAGAACGAGCCCGACCTGCTCTGGGTCGCCTTCGGCGGCGCCGCCCCCGGCGCGTTCGCCGCCCAGGCGAAGTCCGCGGGCATCAGCAGCCGGCTCGTCGGTATCGAGTTCACCGAGGAGGCCGTCAAGGCGTCCAAGGGCGTGTTCGAGACCGACGGCTTCACGTTCGCCATGGACTACTTCGACGCCTCCGCCCCGGCGAACCCGCTGGCGAAGCTCTTCGTCGACGCCTACAAGAAGGCGTACGGCGCCGAGCCCGACTTCTACGCCGCCAACGCCTACGAAGAGACCCTCATGGTGTGGGACCTGATCCGCCGCGTCACCGCCGACGGCGGCGACCCGAATGACAGCGCCCTGCTGAAGGCCGCACTGGAGAAGAACCCGGAGTTCGCCTCCGTCTACGGCGGCGACGCCGCCACGGTCGGCTCCCTGGAGATCGACACGAAGACGCACAGCGTCTCCCGCCGCCCGATGGGCGTGTTCGAGTACAAGGCCGGCAAGGTCACCCCGCTGGCCGCCTACGACATCGGCGGTCAGGACTTCCGCCTCGCGGACTGACCGGCGTCCGAAGCCGGAGGGGGCGGCCCGCGCGGGCCGCCCCCGTCCCTCGATTCCGGAGGATCCATGCACGACCTGCTCGCCGCCGACTTCGGGCAGCTGACCGCCAACGGCCTGACCCGCGGCGTCTTCTACGCCGCGCTCGGCGCGGGGCTCGCCCTCGTCATCGGGGTCACCACCCGTTTCCACTTCGCCTACGCCCTCACCTACACCGTCGCCCCCTACGCCGCCTACTGGGTCATGGACGCCCTCGGCGTGCCGTTCTGGCCGGCGGCGCTGATCGGCCTCGCCACCGCGGTCGCGGTGAGCGTCCTGCTCGAACTCGGCGTCTACGAACCCGTCGCCCGCCGCGCCGCCGACCGCGCCATGCTCGCCGTGCTGGTGACCTCGATCGGCGTCAGCACCGCGGGCATCGCCCTGCTCCAGCTGGAGCTCGGGACCAGCAGCCTGCCGTTCTACGGGCCCGAGGTCGTCCTGCACGAGCTCGGTCCGGTGCGGATCTCCGGCCTGGAGGCCGGGCAGCTCGCCACCTGCCTGCTGCTCGTCCTGTCCATCGCCGCCTTCCTGGCGTTCACGCCGCTCGGCCGCTCGGTCAAGGCGGTCCGCAGCAACCCGGGCCTGGCCGCCGTCCTGGGGATCAGCGTGCGCCGTGTCAACCTCACGTGCTTCGCGATCGCCGGGCTCGTCTCCGGCGCGTGCGCGCTCTGGTACGGCCTGCTCTACACCGTCCAGCCGACGATGGGCGACACGACGGTCATCTACGGCTTCGTGGTCGCCTTCCTCGCCGGCACCCGCTCCTCGCCGCTGCGCGCCCTGCCCGTCGGCGTCGGGCTGGGGCTGCTGGAGCAGTGGGCGTCGATCTGGCTGTCGCTCCAGTGGACGCAGACCGCGGTCTTCACCGTCCTCGCCGGCTACCTCGCCTTCCTCGCCGGCAAGGGACGCATGCCCCGGCTCCGGCCCCACCGACCCGCTCCGCTGCAGAAGGCATGACGCCATGTGGATCAACTATCTGGACCAGGCGCTGCTCCTCGCGGCGCTCGCCGTCACCGTCAACCTGCTCGTCGGCTACGCCGGGCAGGTCTCCGTCGCCCACGCCGCCTTCGCCGGCGTCGGCGGCTACACCATCTGCTTCCTGTCCGGCGTGCACGGCTGGCCCTACCTCGCCTCGCTCGGCGTCGCCGTGCTCGTCGCGACGGCGTTCGGCGTCGTCATCGGCCTGATCGCGCTCGGGCTGCCCGAGGAGTTCCTCATCCTGATGACGCTGGCGTTCTCACTGGCGATCATCGGCATCTTCGCGACCTTCGACGCCCTCGGCGGCGTCATGGGGCTCACCGGCGTCACCGGGCTGCGCCTGTTCGGACTGGCGCTCGACACCCCGCGCGACTGGCTCGTCCCCTCGGCGGCGGTCCTCGTCCTGGTGTACGCGCTCTGCCGGCGGCTCGGCGAGTCGCCCTACGGGCGGGTGCTCAAGGGCGTCCGCGAGGACGCGGTCGCCACCCGGGCGCTGGGCAAGAACACCTTCGGCTACAAGATCGGCGTCTTCGCGCTCACCAGCGGCACGGCCGGGCTCGTCGGCGGCCTCTACTCCGGCTGGCTCGGCCAGGCGACGCCGTCGGCGTTCGGGTTCCCGCTGGCGATGGCGGTCTTCGCCATGGTGATCGTCGGCGGCAGCGCCAACCTGCTCGGGTCGGTCGTCGCGGGCGTCGGGCTCACCATGATCGAGCCGGCGCTGCGCGAGGGGCTCGGCGTGCAGAGCAGCCAGGCGGCGCTGCTGCAGCTGGTCCTGTACGGCGCGCTGCTGGTCGTCGTCATGATCGCCCGCCCGCAGGGGTTGTTCGCCGAACGCTTCCACCGCCTCGCCCCGTCCCCCGCCGGGGACGGCCCGCACACCGCGGCACGGGAGCCGCGCGCGGTCGGGGACGGGCCGCGCGCGGTGGTCGCGCCGCGGCCGGGGCCGCCCGCCCCACCCGTCTCCTACGAGGACGCCGAGGTCGTGCTGCGCGCGCGAGGGCTGTCCAAGCGCTTCGGCGGCATCACCGCCGCCAGGAACATCGACCTGGAGCTGCGGCGCGGCACCATCACCGCACTGGTCGGACCGAACGGGGCGGGCAAGACCACCGCGTTCAACCTGCTCACCGGCACCGTCGTGCCCGACACCGGCTCGGTCCTGCTGAACGGCGTCGAGCTGGTCGGGACGCGGCCGGACCTGGTCGTCCGGGCCGGGCTGGTCCGCACCTTCCAGGACGTGCGCCTGCTGGGCCGGCTGACCTGCCTGGAGAACGTCATGCTGGCCGTGCCGGACCAGGACGGGGAGCGGATCGGCCGCCTGCTGCGGCCCGGCGTCGCGCGGGCCGACCGGGAGGTCGCGGCGCGGGCGCTGGAGTGGCTCGACTTCGTCGGCCTCGCCGACCGGGCCGAGACCCCCGCCGACGCGCTGTCCTACGGCCAGTCGAAGCTGGTCTCGCTGGCCCGCGCGCTGGCCACCCGCGCCGACGTGCTGCTGCTCGACGAGCCCGCCTCGGGCGTCGACGCCGCCTGGGTCGACACCATGCTCCAGATGGTCGCCGCCGTCCGCGCCGAGGGCCGCACCATCTGCCTGGTCGAGCACAACCTGGACGTGGTGCGCGAGCTCGCCGACCACGCCTGCTTCATGGAGCTCGGCGAGATCACCGCGTCGGGCACCGTCGCCGAGCTGACCGGCTCCGCGCGGCTCGCCGACGCCTACTTCGGCGCCCAGTGACGGGCACGGGAACGAGGAGGACACCGATGGACGCACCGGCCGAGCCGCTGCTCGACGTGCGGGACCTGACCGCGGGATACGGCCGCAAGCAAGTGCTGCACGGCATCGACCTGCGGGTCGACGAGGGCGAGATCGTGACGCTGATGGGCCACAACGGCGCCGGCAAGACCACCGCGATCAGGAGCGTGCTCGGCGCGCTCCGCCCCCGGTCCGGCACCGTCCGCGTCTCGGGCCGCGACACCGCCCGCGCCCCGGTCCGCAGGGCCGTCGCCGCGGGCGTCGCCATGATCCCCTCCGAGCGGTTCGTCTTCCCCGACCTCTCGGTCCACGACAACCTCCTGCTCGGCGCGGCCAACGCCCCGTCCGGCTCCGACGCCGCCGAGCGCATGGCCGCCGTCGGGCGCCTCTTCCCCGTCCTCGAGGAGCGGGCGAGGCAGCCGGCCGGGTCGATGTCCGGCGGCCAGCAGCGCATGGTCAGCCTCGGCATGGCCCTGATGGCACGCCCCCGCCTCCTGCTCCTGGACGAGCCGTCCCTGGGCCTGGCCCCCGCGGTGGTCGAGACCATCTTCGGCACCCTGCGCGCCCTGGCCGACGACGAGCGCCTCGGCATCCTCCTCCTGGAGCAGAACGTCAAGCAGGCCCTGCAGATCGCCGACCGCGCCTACGTCATGCGCTCGGGCCGGATCATCCTCGAGGAGACCGCCGAGCAGATGCGCCTCCGCCCCGACTTCTGGGACCTCTTCTGACTCCGCGCCCGCACCGCACCGCGTCCCGGGCCCGGGGCTTCACCGAAGCCCCGGGCCCTCGCACGCGCCGCCCCGGGAACGGTCCGGCGCGTCAGTCTCTTGGGCGTCGAAGCAGCCCTTGAAGTAGCCGTCCCTGTATTCCACGCCGGTGAAGTGGCCGGGGTCATCCGGGATCAGCACCGTGACGCGTCGGGGCATGCGGGTGACCCTAACGCGGTGAAGGCCCCGGGCGATCGCCTCGGGGCCTTTCTCCGGGTGGGTTCAGCGGAAGGTGTGCTCCATCTCGCCGATGCCCTCCACCCAGGTGCGCAGCGTCTCGCCGGGTCGCAGGAAGCGCTGCGGGTCCATGCCGTAGCCCACGCCGTCGGGGGTTCCGGTGAAGATGACGTCGCCGGGCCTCAGGGTGATGACCTCGGCGAGCTCGGCGATGGTGCGGGGGATGGAGAAGAGGAGCTTGGAGGTGCGGCCGTCCTGGACGGTCTCGCCGTCGATGGCGCAGCCCAGCGCCAGGTCGTCGCGGTCGGGGACCTCGTCGAGGGTGACGAGCCAGGGGCCGGTCGGGGCGAAGCCCGGGTAGGACTTGGCGAAGCCGAACTGCGGGGACTGGCCGGTGAACTGGAGGATCCGCTCGGAGAGGTCCTGGCCGACCGACAGGCCCGCCACGTGGTCCCAGGCCTCGGCCTCGGTGATCCTGTGCGCCGTCCTGCCGATGACGGCGACGACCTCGACCTCCCAGTCGGTGTGGCCGCCCTCGGGGAGGGCGATCTCGCCGTGGGGGCCGGTGAGCGACGAGGCGAACTTGGTGAAGACCGGCGGGAGGTCCTTGGGCGGCTCGAAGCCGGTCTCGGTCGCGTGGTCGGCGTAGTTCAGGCCGATCGCCACGATCTGCGAGGGGGCCGGCGACGGCGGGCCGAGCAGCGCCCGGTCGAGCTCCACGTCGGAGACGGGGTCGGCGGTCGCGGCCCAGGCGGTGAACTCCGGCCAGGCGTCGTAGACGCTCTGGAGGCCGGGGCCGAAGCGCCCGCCGGAGGCGGTGGCGATGTCCGCGGCCCTGTCGTCCGCCAGGACGAGGACGGCGCGGCCGGCGTGGTTGGCGATGCGCATGGTGTGTCTTTCCCTAGATCCGGCCGTCGATCAGGCCCAGGAGCAGCCTCTCGAAGGTCTCGGGGTGCTCGATCTGGGTCCAGTGCCCACATCTGCCGATGACGTAGAGGTTCGCGTTGGGCAGCGAGTCGGCGAAGTACCGGCTGGCGGCGACCGGGATGATCCGGTCGTCCCGGCCGTGGACGCACAGCACCTCGTGGGTGATGGCCGCCAGCTCCTCCGGGGTGAAGAAGCGGCGGCCCCCGTCCGGGTCGAACGACGCCTCGTGCGACCGGCGGACGTCCTCGCGGGTCACGTAGGCCATGCGCTCCTTCACGACGCGGTCGACGGTGTCGCGCAGGGGCGCGAGGTCGTGCACGAACTCGGTCAGCAGGCCCTCCAGCGACTCCGCGCTCGGGTCGGCGTAGAACTCGCGCAGGTGGGCGAGGCCGGGGCTGACCGGCAGGTTCGGGGCGCCGCCGCTGCCCATGAGCAGGATCTTGCCGACCAGCTCCGGGCGGGCCAGCGTCATGAGGACGGCGAGCTGGCCGCCCATGGAGTTGCCGACCAGGTGGACCCTGCGCAGGCCCAGCTCGTCGGCGAGCGCCAGCAGCGCCTCGGCGCGCAGCTCGTTGAACGGGCCCATCCCGCGCGGCGGGTCGAGCGGGTGCGCGGAGTCGCCGAAGCCGATCTGGTCGGGCGCCAGGCACCAGAAGCGGTGCCCGAGGTCGGCGATGATCCGCTCCCAGTTCGACAGCCCGGTGGCGCCGGGTCCGGAACCGTGCAGGAACAGCACGGCCTCGGTCCCGCGCTCCCCCGTCTCGTGCAGCCGGAAGGTCAGCTCCCGCCCGCGCACGGAGACCGCGACGTCGGAGGAGGTGATGGCGGATGCCGTGTTCACAGGTGCACCACCGCGAGTTCTTCGGCGCCGAGGTGGCGGCCGGCCCAGGCCTTGGCCAGGGGGTCGTCGAACAGGAAGGCGTGGCTGCTCGCGGCCACCGCGTCCTGGAACCGGGTCTGGAGCGGGTGGTCGACGAAGGCCGAGCGGCCGGAGGAGACGCGCATGAGGGACTGGACGGCGTCGGTCGCGGCGTTGGCCGCGCGGGCGACGTCCCACCGCCAGAAGGCGCGCTGCTCCAGGGTGGGGATCTCGTGCCGTCCGGCGTGCTCCATCAGCTCGTCGGCGGCGCGCTTGACCTTGAGGACGGCGGCGTCGAGCTGCCAGGCGGCCTCGGCGAGGTGGTTCTGCACCTGGTGCTCCTCGCGGAGCAGCTGGCCGTAGTTGGTGCGGCGGGTGCGGGTCTCGGCGACCCACCGGTCGTAGAAGCCGAGGCACGCGCCGACGGCCCCGGCCGCGATGATGAGGTTGAAGGTGACGGCCCAGGGGGTGCGGTAGAGCGGGCCGTCGTTGAGCTCCTGGCCGGGCAGCGGGGTGCCGAGGCCGTGGGTGTACAGGACGTGCGACTGGCCGCGGTGCTCGGGCACGAAGACGTCGTCGACGACGATGTCGTTCGAGCCGGTGCCGCGCAGCCCCGCGACGTTCCAGGTGTCCTCGATCCGGTAGTCGGCGCGGTCGAGGATCACCGAGGTGAAGTCGGGGTACTCCGTGCCGTTCACCTCGCGCCGCCCGGCGATGCCGCCGAGGATGACGCCGTCGCAGATGCCCGAGCCGGAGGAGAAGCTCCAGCGGCCGGAGACCCGGTAGCCGCCGGGCGCCTTCTCGACCCTGCCGGTCGGGGTGTAGGAGGAGGCCAGCCTGCGCGCCGGGTCCTCGCCCCAGATCTCGGCCTGCGTCTCCTCGGGGAAGAGGGCGATCTGCCACGGGTGCACGCCCACGACGGAGGCGACCCACCCGGCGGAGGCCGAGGCGCGGCCGATCTCGATCACGGTCTCGGCGTACTCGGCGAGGTGCGCCTCGCCGCCGCCCCAGCGGGCGGGCTGGAGCGCCCGCAGCACCCCGGTCGCGTCCAGCGCCGCGACGGCCTCGTCGGTGAGCCGGCCCTGGGCCGCGCTCGGGGCGTCGGCCGCGGCGAGGGCGGGCGCCGCCGCCCGCGCCTTTTCGATCATGCTCATGTCGGTTCCCCCTCTCAGTTCCCGCTCGCGACGAAGTCCCGGAGGATCTCCTGGAAGCGGGACGCCTGCTCGATCTGGGTCCAGTGGCCGCACCTGTTGATGACGTAGAGGTCGGCCTGCGGCAGGTGCTCGGCCAGGTAGTAACTGCACTCGATCGGCACGATGACGTCCTGGCGGCCGTGCACGACCAGCGTCGGCATGTCGATCTTCGCCAGGTCCTCCGGGGTGAAGCTGAGCATCTCCGGGCCGAACATGGCGCGGTGCCCCGCCTCGATCCAGGGGCGCCGGACGATCTCCATGCGCTCGGCCGCCACCTCCTCCACCCGGGCGCCGAAGGCGTTCTTGTCGTGGACGAACTGGATGAGCAGCTCGGCCATCGCCTCGACGGTGGGGTCGTCGAAGTAGGTGATCAGCTTGATCAGCCCGGGGGTCGGCTCCAGGCCGGGCATGCCGCCCGAGCCCATGAGCACGATCCGCTCCACCAGCTCGGGGCGGAGCTGGGCGATGCGCAGGGAGTACATCCCGCCCATGGAGTTGCCGACCAGGACGACCTTCTCCAGGCCCAGCGCGTCGACGAGCTCCAGCAGCGCCGCGATGCGGACCTCGGCCTGGGCCGCGAAGCCCTGCGGCTGCGGGTCGGGGTGGCTGGAGTCGCCGAAGCCCAGGATGTCGGGGGCGACGCAGTGGAACGTGTCGCCGAGCCCCTCGACGACCTCCCGCCAGTTGGACGCGGCGGTCACACCCGGTCCGGAGCCGTGCAGGAACAGCAGGGCGGGACGGCCGGGCTCACCGGTCTGGATGACCCGCAGGTGGCGGCCTCCGCTGATCGCGACGTCCTCGACGCGCATGGTCGTCGTGGTCACCGGTCCGCCTCCGTGGTCTCGTTCGCGTCCGCGGTCCCGATCTCGCGGAAGATCCCGGGCGGGCCGTCGAGGTAGGCCTGGGAGCGGTGGTGCCCCCAGATCGACGGCAGGTCGTGGGTGCCCGCCACCCAGGTGAGGTCGTCGACCGTCATGCCGCCGTGGCCGTACTCGATCTGCATCGAGGACGGCGTCTGCACGTAGACGGAGGTCATCAGGTCGTTGGTGTGCCGGCCGAGCGAGAGCAGGATCTCCCGGTCGGGGTCGGCGCTGAACAGGTCGATCGCGGTGCCCAGGTCGTCGAACGACTCGACCTCCAGCATCAGGTGGTTGATGCCGGTCACGCCGGGGATCTCGGCGACCGCCAGCGAGTGGTGGCGGCCGTTGCAGTGGTAGAAGCGCAGGTTGAAGATGTCGCTCTTCACCCGGTCGGACAGGCGGAAGCCCAGCGTCCCGGCGAAGAACGCGTCGGCGCGCGCCAGGTCCGGCACGATGAGCACGATGTGGCCGAGCCCCTGGTCGCCGGTGACGAAGCGGCCGCGCATGGGACGGCCGGGGAAGAAGGAGTTGGGGTGGGAGTACCGGCCCCAGACCAGCTCGTGGCGGTTGCCGAACGGGTCGGCGAACCAGTACAGCTCGGCGACCTGCCGCTCCTTGAGCTCCGCCTCGGTGCCGGCGTGCAGCTCCAGGCCCTTGGCGCGCAGCTCGGCCGCGTACTCGTGCAGCCGCGTCTCGTTGTGGCAGGCCCAGCCGACGTACCGCAGCTCGTCCTGCTCGGCGGGGTGGACGGCCACGCGGTATCCCGCGTCGTCGACCTTGATCCGGACCGCGCCGTCCGGGCCGTCCTCGGCGACGACCGCGCCGAGCAGCCGGGTGGCGTAGTCGCGCCACTCCTGGAACGCGGGCGAGGCGATGCCCAGGTAGGCGAGTTGGGTGATCACAGCATGACCTCCGGGGCGGAAGAGTCGAGGAGCTCGGCGCCGTAGAACCGGCCGACGCCGTCGGAGACGAGGAACGCGTGGCCGAGTTCGGCGATCACGTCCTGGTAGAGGCGGTGCATCGGGTGGTCGACGAAGACCGTCCGGCCGGAGGCGACCCGCATCAGCTTGTTGACCGCGAAGCCGACCTCCTGGCAGCCCTTGGTGATGTTCCAGCGCATCCGGGCGCGCTCGCGGCGCTCGAGGAAGACGCCGGCCTCGGCCGCGTCGGTGATCGTGTCGATCGCGTCGTACATCTTCTTGACCGCCGCGTCGTGGATCCACTCGGCCTCGGCCAGGTGCATCTGCATGAGGGGGTCGTCGGCGTAGGTGCCGCCCCAGTTGGCCTTGCGGACGGCGGTGTCGGCGGTCCAGTCGTCGAGGAAGCGGCGGCCGAGGCCGAGCATCGGCGCGACGAGGACGAGGTTGAACATGACCGCCCACGGCAGCCGGTAGAGGGCGCCGGGGTTGGTCTCCATGCCGGGCGCGGGCCGCTCGGGGTTGTACTCGTGCAGCGGGCTGGACAGGAAGCGGCGTTCGGGGATGAAGGCGTCGGCGACGACGATGTCCTTGCTGCCGGTGCCGCGGGAGCCGCGCACGTGCCAGGTGTCCTCGATGGCGTACTGGTCGCGGTGCAGCAGCGCGGAGCCGTAGTTGGGGACCTCGACGCCCGGCGCGACCTCGACCTTCCCGGCGAAGCCGCCGAGGATGACGCCCTGCGCGTGGTCGCAGCCGGAGGAGAACGACCAGCGGCCGGAGACCTTGTAGCCGCCGGGGACTGGCTCGATCTTTCCGGTGGGGGCGTAGGAGGAGGAGGCGTTCCAGTCCGGGTCGGCCTCCCACACCTCGGCCTGGGTCTCCTCGGGGAAGAGCGAGATCTGCCACGGGTGGGAGCCCATGACGCCGGCCACCCAGCCCGCCGACGGGGCGATCCGGCCCAGCTCGTAGACGCTGGTGAGGTGCTCGCGCAGGGACAGTTCGGCACCGCCCCAGCGCTTGGGCTGGAGGCCGCGCATCAGCCCGGTCTCCTTCAGGCGGGTGAAGGTCCGGTCGGTCAGCGAACGCTGCCCGGCCGCCAGCTCCTCCTCGGCGCGCAGCTCGGTTTCGAGCCGGCGGATCTCGTCCAGGACGGTCATCGGCGTCAGTTCCTTCGGGGTGAGACGTGAGCACCAGTGCGTGACGTGGATCTCTGTAGCAGTCACTACACGGAACCGTAGAGCGATCACTCCAGAGAACGCAAGGGGTTCGGCCAGAAATCTGTGACTGCTACCACAAAGTTCTCCACCACCCGCGAAGGGTTGCCAACAGGGGGTGACCAGTGCCACAGTTCCTCCTGTAGTGATCGCTACATGGAGGAGTCTTCGTGCCGCACATCCGCCCCTGGGACCCGAGCCTGACCTCGTCGCTGGCCGGAGTCGGCCCCGGCCCGAGCGCCCGCGACCGGCGGCTCGCACTGCGCGCCGCGCTGGCCGGCGCCGCCGCCCGCCCGGTCCGGCGCCTCCGGCCGCTGGTGCTGCCCGGCGCGACCGACGCCCTGGGCGCCCGGCTCGTGGAGGAGGCCGGGTTCACCGCCGTCTACGCCACCGGCGCCGGGCTCGCCAACGCCGGATACGGCCTGCCCGACCTCGGGCTGATCTCCCAGACCGAGGTCGCCGACCACGCCGGGCGGCTCTGCGAGGCGGTGCGGATCCCGCTGGTCTGCGACGCCGACACCGGCTACGGCGGCCCCCTCGCGGCGATGCGCACCGTCCGGCTGCTGGAGCGCGCCGGGGTGGCCGGGCTCCAGCTGGAGGACCAGGAGGCGCCCAAGCGCTGCGGCCACTTCGACGCCCACACGCTGATCCCGCCCGGCCACATGCAGACCAAGATCGCCGCGGCCTGCGAGGCGCGCGCCGACGACGCGCTGGTGATCATCGCGCGCACCGACGCCCGGTCGGCGCACGGGATCGACGAGGCGATCGGGCGCGGCCGCGCCTACGTCGAGGCCGGGGCCGACGTGCTCTTCATCGAGGCGCCCCGGACCGTCGACGAGCTCGCCCTGGTCGGCCGCGAGCTGGCCGGGACCCCGCTGGTCGTCAACGTCGTGGAGGGCGGCAAGACGCCCCAGCTCACCCTCGCGGAGTACGCCGAGCTGGGCTTCGGCGTCGTGCTGTTCGCCAACTACCTGATGCGCTCGATGCACCTGGCCGGGCGCGAGGCGCTGGCGCACCTGCGCGAGCACGGCGAGACCGCCTCGCGCGCCGACCGGATGGTGAGCTGGTCGGAGCGCCAGAGCCTGTTCAACCTGCCGGCGTTCAGCGCCGCCGAGACGGCGCTCGACCAGGAGCTGGGGAAGATCAAGTGAGCGGGATCCCCGGCCTGCCCGTCATGGCCGAGCCGCCCGAGAGGGCCGGCGTGCTCGTCCTCGGCGCGGGTCTCGCCGGTTGCGCGGCACTGCTGGCCGCCGCCGAGGCCGGGCGGTACGCCGTGCTGCTGGAGAAGACCGATGACATCGGCGGCTCCACGGTGAGATCAGCGGGCCTGTCCGCCTTCGCCGGTACCGACGAGCAGGCCGAGCAGGGCATCACCGACTCCGTCGAGCTGCTCCGCAAGGACCTCCTCGAAGTCGGCCGCCACCGCAACGACCCCGCGCTCGTCGACCTCTACTGCGAACACCAGCTCGCGGCCTACCGCTGGCTGAAGGCGCACGGCGTGCGGTACGGCGAGATCCACGCCGCCTCGGGCCAGACCGCTCCGCGCAGCCACCCCACCGACACCACCCGCATGCTCGTCCAGCTGCTCAAGGCCGCCGGCGAGCTCGGCGCCCGCATCGTGTTCGACGCCCCGGCCGAACGGCTGCTGCACGACGGCACCCGGGTGACCGGCGTCCTCCTCGCCGACGGCCGCGAGATCCTCGCCGACGCGGTGGTGCTCGGCACCGGCGGCTTCTCCATGAACCCCGAGCTGCTGGCCGCCTTCGCGCCGCAGATGGAGCACGCGCTGCGCCAAGGCGGCGCGGGCAACCAGGGCGACGGCCTGAAGATGGCGATGGCGCTCGGCGCCGGGCTCCGCGACACCCCCTACATCAAGGGCACCTACGGGCACTTCCACACCGAGCACCCCGACGAGGACGGCACCGGGATCCTCGCCGTCTACAAGGGCGCCATCGCCGTCAACCGGGAGGGCCGGCGCTTCGTCGACGAGTCGCGCAACTACAAGGAGATCGGCGACGCCGCGCTCGTCCAGCCCGGCGTGACCACCTGGCAGGTCTTCGACGCCCGGACGATGGCCCTGTCCAACGACGAGGTGCCGATCTACGAGTTCGCGGGCCGGGAACGTGCCGGGATGCTGCTCAAAGCCGACACGATCGCCGGTCTCGAGGCCGCGATCGGACTGCCGGAGGGCTCCTTGCAGGAGACCGTCGCGCAGTACAACGCGGCGATCGCCGACGGGACGCCCGACCCGCTCGGCCGCGCCCGCCTCTCCGGCGGCGTCGGGGAGCCGACGCCGGTCGACCGGCCGCCGTTCTACGCCCACCCGTCGGGGACCGTCGTGCTCGCCACGTACTGCGGGCTCACCGTCGACACCCGGATGCGGGTCCTGGACTGGTGGGGCGAGCCGATCGAACGGCTCTACGCCGCGGGCGAGATCGTCGGCGGCTTCCACGGTGCCGGCTACATGACCGGCACCTCCATCGGCAAGTCCGGCGTCTTCGGGCGCCTCGCCGGCACGCACGCGGCGGCGGAGGAGAGTGAGCTGGAGTGGTGAACGCGCTGTTCGACCTGTCGGGCAAGGTGGCGCTGGTCATCGGCGCCGCGGCCGGAGGGCTCGGCGAGCGGGCCGCCCGGACGCTGGCCGAGGCGGGGGCGGTCGTCGCCGTCGCGGACCTGGCCACGCGTGGCGAGGACCTGGCCGCCACCGCGCGGACCTGCTGGACCGGCGGGCACCGGGCCATGGAGAACCAGGCCAGCGAGCACCGGGTCGACGTGACCGACGAGAGGTCGGTGGCCGCCCTCTTCGAGAACGTCGCCGCCGCCCACGGGCGGATCGACATCGTCGTCAACGCCGCCGGGATCATGCTGCGCAAGCCCTACGACGAGACCTCGCTCCAGGAGTTCGAGCAGGTGGTGCGGGTCAACCTGACCGGGACCTGGCTCGTCGGCCGCGAAGCGGGCAAGACCCTCACCCGGCAGGGCCGGGGCGGCCGGATCGTCAACCTCACCACCGTGTACGCCGAGCGGGTCGGACCGGTCCCCGAGTCCGCCTACTACGCCGCCAAGGCCGGGGTCGTGAACGTGACACGGGCACTGGCCGCCGAGCTCGGCCCGCACGGGATCACCGTCAACTGCCTGGCGCCCGGCGTCTTCTACCCGACCCAGATGACGGCCGCCCTCGGCGAGCGGCCCGACCGGCTGAAGTGGTTCGCCGAACGCACCATGCTCGGCCGCCTCGGCGACCCCGACGCCGACTTCGCCGGACCCCTGCTCCTGATGGCGGGCCCCGCCTCGGCGTACATGACCGGCCAGGTCGTGTACATCGACGGCGGCTGGTCCGCCTGGTAGCCCCTTCCACCCCGATTCACCGAGGACGGTTCGTGATGACCACCAAGAAGGCACTGCTCATGCTCGACTACCAGGTCGCGCTCTGCGAGGAGGGTCCGCACCTGCGGATGCCCCCGCTGGCCGCGCAGGTCGCCGAACGCGGCGTGCTCGCCACGGCCGGGAAGGTCCTGGCCTCCGCCCGCGCGGCCGGGGTGTTCGTCGCCCACGTGCGGCTGGCCTTCGACCCCTCCTACCGGCTGCGCACCAACCGGCTCCCCCGCTTCGACCCCTACGAGGAGCAGCGCGCGATGCTCGCCGACTCCCCCGAGGCGCAGATCGTGCGGGCGCTCGCGCCCGTCGCGGGCGAGCCCGTGATCGACAAGGGCTGCGTCGACCCGTTCGTCGGCACCCCGCTGCGCGACGTCCTGGCCGCCGAAGGCGTCACCGAGGTGGTCCTCGGCGGCGTCGCCACCAACCTGGTCGTCGAGTCGGCCGCCCGGCACGCCTCGGACTCCGGGCTTCAGGTGATCGTCGTGGAGGACATGTGCGCCTCCTTCCGCGCCGACTTCCACGCGTTCTCCGTCGCGAACATGCTGCCGCTGTTCGGCTCCGTGACCAGCTCCGCCGACCTCCACTTCTGAAGGGGACCCGTTCCATGACCGAGCAGACCCACCGCTATGACGTCGTCGTGGTCGGCGGCGGCGTCGCGGGGCTTTCGGCCGCGGTCTCGGCGGCCGAGAAGGGCGCGCGCGTCGCCGTCCTCGAACGCTCCACCGAGGCCGAGACCGGCGGCAACACCCGCTACACCGAGGCGTTCCTCCGGATGAAGTCACTGGAGGAGGTCGCGGACGGCTTCGAGGACGTCCTCGTCGACGACTTCATGGGCCACCCCGACCCGTCGCTCGTCAACGACGCGGCGCTCCCTCCTCACCGGCGGAGCCCGCTCTACCGGGCCACCCACACCATCGACCCGGACTACGTGTCCACGCTGGCCGAGCAGGCGCCCGGGGCCCTGGCCTGGATGAACGGCCACGGTGTCCGCTTCGACTTCGTGCCGACCCCCTTCCTCACCCGGTCGACGACACGGATGGCCCCGGTCGGCGGCGGCCTCGCCCTCGTCGAGGCCATGGGCAAGGCGGCCCGCGGGCTCGGCGTGGAGTTCCACTTCGAGACCACCGCCCGGCGGCTCGCCTTCTCCGAACGCGGCATCAACGGCGTGTTCGCCCACACCCCGGACGGTCCCGCCGTCTTCGAGGGGGCGGTCGTGCTCGCCAGCGGCGGCTACCAGGGCAACTTCGAGCTGATGGCCCGCTACCACGGCGACAGGGCGCTGACCTGCCGGCCGGTCGCCAAGGGCGGCAACCACAACAAGGGCGAGGGGCTGGAGATGGCGCTGGCGCTCGGCGCGGCCACCGCCGGGAACTTCGCGCTCTTCCACGCCGAGCCGGTCGACCCGCGCAGCGGCGAGGCCGAGGCGGCGATCTTCTGCTTCCCCTACGGGGTGCTGGTCAACGCCGAGGGGCTGCGGTTCGTCGACGAGGCGCGCGGCACCGTCGACGCCTGGTACGAGCGGACCACCCGCGCCGTCCAGGACCAGCCCGGCGGGATCGCCTGGGTGATCCTCGACCAGCGGGGCCTGGCGGTGCCGAACCTGTCGGCGGGCATCCGCACCGACCTGCCGCCGGTCACCGGCGCGACGATCGGGGAGCTCGCGGAGCGGCTGGAACTCCCGGTCGCGGCGGTGGAGGCGACCGTCGCCGCCTACAACGCGGCCTGCCCCGACCCGTCCGGATTCGACCATTCCCGGCCCGACGGGCTCGCGACGGCCGGGCTCCTCCCGCCGAAGTCGAACTGGAGCCTGCCTCTCACCGAAGGCCCGTTCGCGGCCTACCCGGTCATGGCGGCGAACGTCTTCACCTTCGGCGGGCTCAAGACCACGCCGGACGCCGAGGTCGTCGACCGCGACGGCCGCCCGATGACCGGCCTGTACGCCGCCGGGGAGCTGACCGGCCTGTACTACTCCAACTACACCGGCTCCACCTCGGTGCTGCGCGGCGCCACGTTCGGCCGGATCGCCGGGGCGAACGCCGCGGCCCTGGCGAAGGGGGCGTGAACGTGCGGATCTGGCACCAGTCGTTCACCGTCCTGGACGACGTCCCGCACTACCGTGACGCGCTGGCCCGCCACCTGCGGGCGCAGGCGGCTCCCGGCACCGAGATCGACTTCCACGGGATGAAGCCGGGCACCTACCCGTCGGACTACCCCGGCACCCACATCGGCTACGCCTACCTCGCCGGACTGCACCGCGAGCAGTTCGTGCACGCGGCGCTGCGGGCTCAGGACGAAGGCTACGACGCCTTCCTGATCGCCACCATCCCCGACACCGCGTACGAAGAGGTGCGGACGGTCGTCGACATCCCGGTCGTCGCGTTCGGGCAGACCTCGGTGCTGATGGCCGGGGCGCTGGGCGACCGCGTCGGGATCGTCAACTTCATCGCGGCGCTGGAGCCCCAGTTGCGCCGGAACCTGCGCAACTACCGGCTCGACGCGCTGGTGGGACCGATCGTCCAGGTCGAGGCGGAGTTCACCGACGTCATGGCGGCGTACGCCGACCCGGAGCCGCTGCTGGCGGCGTTCACCCGTGCAGCGCGGCGGGCGATCGCGGACGGCGCGAACGTGATCGTCCCCGGCGAGGGGCCGCTCAACGTGTTCCTCGCCGACCAGGGCGTCTCCCGGGTCGATGACGTGCCGGTGCTCGACTCCCTCGGCACCTGCGTCCGGGTCGCCGAGCTGCGTGCGGCGCAGTTCCAGGCCACCGGGCTGATGCCCTCGCGCGCCGGTTTCTACGGGGCGCAGCCGCCCCGCCCGCTGATCGACGCGGCCCGCGCCTTCTACGGCACGGACGGGACGCTGTCATGAGCGGCTGGGATTCGGAAGTCGACGTCGCGGTCGTCGGCGGCGGTGCCTGCGGGGTGATGACCGCCCTGCGCGCGGCGCGGAACCCCGGACTCGTCGTGGCCGTCTTCGAGAAGTCCACCCGCGACGGGTGCAACGCGGCGATCTCCTCGGGCTCGCTCGCCGCCGGAGGCACCCGCTTCCAGGCCGCCGCCGGGATCGAGGACTCGCCCCGGCGGCACGCCGACGACATTCTCGCGGCCAGTGGAGACGAGGAGTGGCGGCCCGTCGTCGAGGCGCTCTGCGCGGCGGCGCCGGAGTTCGTCGAGTGGATCGCCGACACCGGCTATCCCGTCGAGATCGGTGCGGACATGCCGCGGGCCGGGATGTCCGCGCCCCGCCTGCACACCGACACCGGACGGCTGGGCGGCGGGCGGCTCATGCGCCACCTGCGCGCACTGCTGGACGGCCACGACAACGTCGCCTTCGTCGACGAGGCGCCCGTCGTCGGCCTCGTGGTCGAGGGCGGGGAGGTCACCGGCGTCGTCGTCATGCAGAACGGCGCGGCGCAGCGGGTGCGCGCGCAGACCGTGGTGCTCGCCTCCGACGGCTTCGCGGGCAGTCCCACGCTGGTCGAAGAGCACCTGTCCCACCTCGGGGCGCCGTTCTACGGCGGGGTCTCCAGCGCCACCGGCGACGCGCTCGCCTGGGTGCTCCCCCTGGGGGCGCGGCTGCGGAACATGGGGGCGGGCCTGCGCTCGGGCCTGGTCGTCGTCGGTCACGGCACCCGGGTCTCCCCCGCTCTGCCGTTCAACGGCGCGGTCCTGGTGAACCTCGCCGGGGAGCGGTTCGTCGACGAGGAGTCCAAGGGCTACTCGTCGATGGCCGGGATCCTCCAGGGGCAGCCCGGTGAACGCGCCGCTCTGATCTGGGACGCCACCGCGATGGCCGCCACCCGCGAGTCGGAGATGATGCGCGAGTCCCTCGCCGCGGGCGCCGTCCGCGACCATCCCTCCCTGGAGGGGCTGGCGGCGGACCTGGGCCGCACGGCCGAGGAGACCGAACGCCTCCTGGCCCCGCTGCCCGGCCGCCGCGCCCTCACCGCCCCCTACCACCTCGCATGGGTCACCCACGGCCTGCTCGCCTCCCAAGGCGGCGTCGTCACCGACCCGTCCGGCCGCGTCCTGGACGCCTCCGGCGCGCCGATCCCCCGCCTGTACGCCGGTGGAGGCACCGCCTGCGGCCTCGCGGGCCCCCACTCCGACGGCTACCTCTCCGGCAACGGCCTCCTGTCCGCCTTCGGCATGGGCTGGATCATCGGCAACGGCCTCGCCGCCGGCACGGGGTGACGGCTGCGGGATCAGCCGCCGAAGGGGATGTCTCCGAGGTCGACGAAGGGGTGCTTCTCGTGGCACTTCTTGGCCGCGTTCCGGAAGTCCGCGTCCCCGCCGGTGAACTTCGTGAAGTCGAACCCGTCCGGCCCCGGGTCGGGGACGTCGTGACCCGCGTCCCGCATGCACTGGGCGAACCGCACCATTTTCGCCCTGGTCTCGGTGTCCGGGCTGCGCAGCCCCTTCACGAGGTCCTCGTCGGCGCGGTCGCCGCCGCCGCAGCCGGTCGCCAGGCCCAGTGCCAGCAGGAGCACGGCGGCCAGTCCGGTCTTTCGCATGGTTCCTCCCGTTCGTTCCGACGGGAACGAGCCTCGGGCACCGGGATCAGCGGCCGGTCAGGGGAAGGTCAGAGCTCGCTGGGAACCGGGAGGACCATCCGGAAGGTCGCTCCGCCGCCCGGGGTGCCGTCCAGTTCCAGCACCCCCCCGTGGGCCCGCACGATCGCCGACGCGATGGCCAGGCCGAGGCCCGACCCGCCGTCGGAGGAGCGGGCGCGGTCGGCGCGGTACAGCCGGTCGAAGACGAAGGGCGCGTCCTCGGCCGCCACACCGGGACCGGTGTCGCTCACCTCGACGACCGCCTCGCCGCCGGTGTTCCGGCCGACGACCACGTCGATCCTCGCCTCGGGAGGCGTGTGGCGGACCGCGTTGTCCAGGAGGTTGCCCACGACCTGCCGCAGCCGCAGCTCGTCGCCCGCGACGACGACGGCTTCGAGGCCGGTGTCCCGGCCGTTCAGCCCGACGCGCCGCTCGGGGTGGCGCAGGTGCAGGTCGCCGACGAGTTCGGCGGTGAGCGCCAGCAGGTCGACGGGCGCCCGCCGCACCTCCCGCCGCTCGTCCAGGCGGGCCAGCAGCAGCAGATCGTCGACCAGGACCCCCATCCGCGTCGCCTCGGCCTCGATCCGGGCCAGCGCCTCGTCGGCGGAGCCGCCCCAGCGCGCCAGCTCGGCGAACCCGCGGATCGTCGTCAGCGGCGTCCGCAGCTCGTGGGAGGCGTCGGCGAGGAAGCGGCGCATCTGCTCCTCCGACGCCGTCCGGGCGCCGATCTCCTCCTCCAGCCGGGTGAGCATGTGGTTCACCGCCCGGCCCAGCCGCCCCGGCTCGGTCCGCGGATCGGTGTCGGCGACCCGCTGCGCGTGGTCGCCCGCCGCGATCCGCTCCGCCGTGTCCTCCATCCGCGACAGCGGCCGCAGCCCCACACCGACGGTCGCCCGCGCGAGCAGCCCGACCGCGGCCAGGGCGCAGGCCATGACGATGAGGTCGATGGTGAGCAGCCGCAGGAACGTCCGGTCGGCCTCGGCCGAGGACAGGGCGCCCACCATCAGGTATCCGTCGGACAGACCGGACACCCGGACCCGCCAGGAGCCTTCCCCGTCGGTGCCCGGCACGGTGAAAGGCCGCTGCGCCGCACGGTCGCGCAGGAGGCCCGGTGCGGGCAGTTCGGGTCCCGGCGCGGTCTCGTCCGGCGGGAGAAGGCGTCGGCTCCCGTCCTCCTGGACGAGGTAGAGCTGAAAACCCCGCAGATCCATCGCGCCGACGCGCTCGGTGCCCAGCTCGCTCCAGACCCGCTGCACCAGCATGAGCTGTTCGGGCCTGACGCCGCCGAGCCCCGAGGTCATCTGGTCGAGCCGGTCGTCCACCTGGCCGACGAGGTAGGAGCGGAACATCAGGAGGCCCGCCCCGTTGGCCGCCAGCAGCCCGAGCGCGGTGAGCGCCACGGCCGTCAGGGCCAGCCGGGAGCGCAGCGACCACCGCCTCACGGCGCGGCCCGCAGCCGGTAGCCCACGCCCCGCACCGTGTGGATCAGCGGCGGCGCGTCCGCGTCGATCTTCTTGCGCAGGTAGTAGACGTAGGTCTCCACGATCCGGCTGTCCCCCGCGAAGTCGTAGCGCCAGACCCGGTCCAGGATCTGCGCCTTGCTGACGACCCGCCCCTGGTTCTCCAGCAGGTAGTTCAGCAGCTTGAACTCCGTCGGCGACAGCTCGATGAGGTTCCCGCCGCGCCGCACCTCGTGCGTGTCCTCGTCCAGCTCCAGGTCCGCGCAGCTCAGCCGCCGCGTTCCGTCGGCCGCCCCCGTGCGGCGCAGCACCGCCCGGATCCGCAGCACCAGCTCCTCCAGGCTGAACGGCTTGGCGACGTAGTCGTCCCCGCCCGCCGTCAGCCCGGCGATCCGGTCCTCCACCGCGTCCCTGGCCGTCAGGAAGATGATCGGGACGTCGCGCCCGGCGGCGCGTATCCGCCGGGCGGTTTCGAACCCGTCGAGGTCCGGCAGCATCACGTCCAGCAGCACCAGCGCGGGATCGGCGGCCCGCGCCGCCTCCACCGCCTCGGCACCGCACGCCGCGACCACCACGTCGAATCCCGTCAGCCGCAGCGTCTGCGCCAGCAGGTCCCTGATGTTCGGCTCGTCGTCGACGACCAGCACCGTTGTCCGCTCACCCACCCGATGAGACATACCGCATCAACCTCAGAACGAACTCAGAACCGGCCTGTCCGAGTATTCCCGGAGGAATGCCATGATCGCCTTATGGACGCGGGGAAGCTGTACGGCAGGAGACGCGAAGAGGACGTGATCGGCGGGCTGCTGGCAAAGGCGCGTGCGGGTGCCAGCGCGTCGCTGGTGCTGCGCGGCGAACCGGGCATCGGCAAGACGGCGCTGCTCGACCACGCCGCCGCGGCCGCCGGGGACCTGCGGCTGGTCCGCGGTACGGGCGTCGAATGCGAGGCGGAGCTGCCGTTCTCGGGGCTGCAGCTGCTGCTGCGCCCGGCGCTCGGCTCCCTCGCCGCGCTGTCCGGCCCGCAGCGCGAGGCCCTGGAGGCCGCGTTCGGGCTCCGGCCCGCCACCGGCTCCGAGCCGATGCTGGTGGGGCTGGCGGTGCTCTCCCTGCTGGCCGAGCACGCGGACGACGCGGGGCTGCTGTGCCTCGTCGACGACGCGCAGTGGCTCGACCGGGCGTCGCGGGACGCGCTCCTGTTCGCCGCACGGCGCCTGCACGCCGAGGGCGTGGTCATGATCTTCGCCGCCCGGGACGGCGAAGGCTCCTTCCCCGCACCCGGCCTCGCGGAGCTGCGGCTCGCCGGGCTGGCCCCGAAGGAGGCGGCGGCCCTGCTCGACCGGCACCCGCTCGCGCCCGCCGTGCGCCGCCGCCTGCTCGCCGAGGCGGGCGGCAACCCCCTGGCCCTGCTGGAACTGCCGGTCGCCCTGGCCGCCGAGGGCGGCGGCACGTTCACGCCGGGGGCGCTCCCCCTCACCGACCGCTTGCACCTGGCCTTCCACGGCCAGGTCAGCCGGATGCCCGAGGCCTGCCAGAGCCTGCTCCTGGTGGCCGCCGCCGACGAGACCGGCGATCTCACCGTGATCCTGCGCGCCGCCGCCGAGCTGGGGGCCTCCGTCGCGGACCTGGCCCCCGCCGAACGGGCGGGCCTGGTGCTCCGCGGCGGCGACGGCACCGCGATCCGCTTCCGCCACCCCCTCATCCGCGCCGCCGTCCACCAGCGGGCGCCGCTCGGGCAGCGCCTCGCCGTCCACCGCGCGCTCGCCGCCGCCCTCGACTCGTCCGAGCACGCCGACCGCCGGGCCTGGCATCTGGCGGCCGCCGCCATCGGAACCGACGAGGAGGCCGCCGCCGCGCTGGAGCTCACCGCCGCCCGCCCCTGCGAACGCAGCGGCTACGAGGCGGCCGCGGCGGCCTACGAACGGGCGGCCCTGCTGAGCGCCGATCCCGCGGCCAGGGCGCACCGCGAGGTGCTGGCGGCGGAGGTCGCGCTGGAGGCAGGGGATCTGGAGCGTGCCAGGTCCCTCGGAGGCCGCGCGGCACGGCGGCTGGACGGCGCGGCCCCGGCGGTGCACGCGCGGGTCGCCCAGGTGCGGGCGCTCGCGGACTTCTGGCAGGGCTCCTACGCCGCCGCCCACCGGCTGCTGCTCGACGGCGCCGGTCTCGTCCGCGACACCGATCCGGGCCGGGCCGCCGTACTGCTGATCCAGGCCGTCCACACCTCCTGGTACCTGGGGGAACGGCAGCTCGCGGCGACGCTGGACCGGCTGTCCGCGCTGCCGCTGGACGAGGGCGACCCCCTGGCGCCGGTGGCCTCCTACCTCGCCCACCTGGACCGCGGCCGTTCCGAGCGGCCTCCGCCGCTGAGCGACGCCCTCGCGGAGGTGCGACGGCGGGGCCGCGTCCCCGACCAGGTGTCGATGCTCCTGTGCGGAGCGGCGCTCGCGTCGGGCCAGGACGCCGACGCCTACGAGCTGGCGACCGCGCTCGCCGCCGAGCACCGCGCCTGCGGCGGCGCCGGACGGCTGCCGACCGTGCTGTTCTTCATGGCCGAGGGCGAGGTGTTCACCGGACGGCACCTGGACGCGCTCGCCACGGCGACCGAGGCCCTGGGGCTCGCCCGCGACACCGGCCAGCAGCAGTGGGTCAGCCAGTTCAGCAGCGTCCTCGCCCACCTCGACGCGGCCAAGGGCGAGGAGGCGGCCTGCCGGCGCAACGCCGAGGCGGGGCTGGCGGGGGCCGCCGCCGGGACCATCGCCCCCGGCGCGCCGTGGGCGCACTGGTCGCTCGGTCTGCTGGACCTGGGCCTCGGCCGCGCCGAGGCGGCGCTCGCCCGCTTCGAGCGCCTGACCCGCGAACCGATGCGCCACCACATCTGCGCCACCCGCTCCGTTCCCGACCTGGTGGAATCGGCGGTACGGGTGGGCGCGCCGGAACGCGCCGCCGAGCCCTTCGCGCGCTTCGAGGCGTGGGCCGAAGCGGTACGGCGGCCCTGGGCGGACGCGCTCGTGCTGCGCTGCCGCGGCCTGCTCGCCGCCGACGACCAGGCCGAGGCGTTCTACGCGGCGGCCCTCGAACTGCACGATCAGGACGGCCGCGCCCTGGAGTACGCCAGAACCGCGCTGCTCTACGGCGAGTGGCTGCGCAGAGCCCGGCGGAAGGCCGAAGCCCGCGGACCGTTGAACGACGCCCTGGAGGTCTTCGACCGGCTCGGCATGCGGCCGTGGGCCGAACGCGCCCGCGGCGAACTCACCGCGACCGGCGTCCAGAGCTCCAGGCCCACCGGGGGCGCGGCCGCCGACCTCACCCCGCAGGAACTGCAGATCTCCCGGCTCGCCGCCCAGGGCCTGTCCAACCGCGACATCGCCGCGCAGCTCTTCCTCAGCCACCGGACGGTCGGCTACCACCTCTACAAGGCCTATCCCAAACTCGGCATCGCCTCCCGAGGCGAGCTCAGGGATCTCGCCGCCCGGCTGGGACTGTGAGATCTTGTCATGATGACGCCTCCGGAACAGGTGCCACCTGGACGAACACTCCACCTGGACGTCGACGGGGTCCCGCCGGTCGAGCCCGGCCCCGGCGTCCGCGTGCGGATGCTGCCGGGCATGCCGGGAATCCGGACGTGGGTGATCGACCTCGCCCCCGGCGCCGTGTGGCCGGACCTCGACGTCCACGACGCCTACGGTGAGGCGTACTTCGTCGTCAGCGGCCAGATCGTCGAGGGCGACCTCACCCACGGCCCCGGCACCTACGTCGCCTTCGGGCCCGGGACGAGCCACCGGCCCCGCACGGAGACCGGCGCGCGCGTCTTCGGCTTCAACTACGATGCCGCCTGAGGGCTACCCGGCGGGCAGCGCCTCCCGCATCGCCTTCGCGGTGGAGGCCGGGTCGTAGTCCTCGCAAACGCCTTCGACCAGGATGATGTCGCCCTTGATGTGCCGTGAGCGCAGCGGCGCGATCTCCCGGTAGGCGGCCGAGTCCCACCAGGCCCGCGCCTCGGTGATCCCGGGGAAGCCGATCATCACGACGGCCCCGGGCCAGTCGCCCTCCTTCACCTCGTGCTGCGTGCCGTGCACCAGGAAGCGGCCGCCGTACGGCTCGAAGGTGGCCGGGACGCGCTCGATGTACTCGGCGATCTCCGGGTGCGGAGCGGCGTCCTGCAGATGGGCTATCGCGTAGGCGGTCATGTTCTCTCCCTTTCGTTCCGCGGATGGCCGGGGCGGACCGGTGCGGCGGCCCGCCCCGAGGTGTCTCAGACTCCGGCCGGCACCTTGTCGAGGAAGCCCAGCACCTGCCCGATCAGCCCGTCGGCGCCGACCACCACGACGTCGAAGCCGACGACGACCGGCTCGCCTCCCTCGGGCCCCAGGTGCCAGGTGAACCGCGCGGTGTCGTGGTGGGCGTCGACGGCACCGCCGAGTGCGAAGACCAGTCCGCCGAACTGGCCCTGGACCGCCGCGATGGCGGCGTCGAGCCCGTCCCTGCCCCGGACGGCGACCAGCGGGTCGGTGTACGTCCCGTCCTCGGCGAAGACCTCCGCCAGGGCCGCCCGGCGCGCGGTGGCGTCGGTCTCGTTCCACGCGGCGATGTAGCTCTGGACCAGTTCGTTCATGTCGCTCATGTCCCTGTCTCCTCAGCGTTCGCTCTCTCCTGTGGACACCAAACTAGAGAGCCGGGAGCGGCGGGGAATCTGACGTGCTTAAGTACTTCTGCGCCGGTAAGGCGGGACATCGCGAAGGCGGAAGGAACGGCATGAAGGTGCGACTCGATCCCGGGCTCTGCCAGGGTCACGGCCGCTGCTACGACCTCGCTCCGGAGCTGTTCGGGGAGGACGACGAGGGCTACGGAAGGGTCCTGGGCGACGGGACCGTCCCGCAGGACGGGGAGCAGGAGGCCCGCCGGGCGGCGGCCAACTGCCCCGAACACGCGATCGACCTCGTCCAGGAGGCATGACATGAGCGCCGACGACCGCTTCCGCGATCTCAAACGCGGAGAAGAGGGGCCGCCGCGCGGCATCCGCAACGAGGTCATCGAGGGCCCCGTCGCGGACTGGGCCACCGACTTCTCCCATCTGGAGCCCGCGTGGGCCGCCGATCCCTACGCCGTCCAGGACGAGCTGCGGCGGAGCTGCCCCATCGCGCGCACCGAGCGGTTCGGCGGCGGGTGGCTGCCCACCCGCTACGAGGACGTCGCGGCGATCGCCTACGACACCGAGCGCTTCAGCTCCCGGTCGATCATCGTGAGCAATTTCCGGCCGCCGCGCGAACTCGCCCCGGTGGGCACCGTGCCGCCGATCTCCTCCGACCCGCCGTTCCACCAGGGGGCGCGCAGACTGCTGCTCCCGGCCTTCACCAGGTCGGCGGTCTCCCGTTACGAGCCGTCGACGCGGGCGTTCTGCCACTCGCTCATCGACGCCCTCGAAGGGCGGGACGTCGTCGACGCCGCCCGCGACTACGCGCAGCACATCCCCGTACGGGTCATCGCCGACATGCTCGGCTTCCCGCCCGAGGACGGACCCCGCTTCCGCGAGTTCGTCGAGAGCGCGCTCGAAGGCGCCAACCTGCCCCCCGACGAGCGCGGCGCGCGGATGGGGAAGCTGTTCGACTACCTGCGGGAGCAGATCCACGACCACGTCGCCCGTCCGCGGGACGACCTGACGTCCTACCTCATCGACGCCGAACTCGACGGGCGCAAGCTCGACCCGTCCCATGTCGTGGGCACGATGGGCCTGCTGCTCATCGCCGGCATCGACACCACCTGGAGCGCGATCGGCGCCTCCCTGTGGCATCTGGCCCAGGCCCCGGCCGACCGGGAGCGCCTCGTCGCCGAGCCGGCGCTGCTGCCCACCGCCCTGGAGGAGTTCCTGCGCGCCTACGCGCCCGTCACCATGGCGCGGCTGGTGAAGGAGGACATGCACTGGAACGGCGTGGACATGAGGGCCGACGACTGGGTCCTGCTGTCCTTCCCCGCCGCCAACCGCGATCCGGAGCAGTTCGACCGGGCCGGGGAGGTCGTCATCGACCGCGAGCCCAACCGGCACGCCGCCTTCGGCCTGGGCATCCACCGCTGCGCCGGATCCCACCTGGCGCGCATGGAGCTGCGGGTCGCCCTGGAGGTCTGGCTCGAACGCCTCCCCGCGTTCTCCCTCGCCGACCCTTCGGCGGTCGCCTGGTCGGTGGGCCAGGTCCGCGGCCCCCGCGCGCTTCCCCTGCGGATCGGCTGAAGGCGTCCGGTCCGCCGCGGGGCGGACGGTCCGCCGGGAGCGGACCGTCCGTCAGGGGCGGGGACCGCGGGCCGGAGCGAGCCTGGACGCGATCACCTCGGCGATCTCCGCGAGCGGCGCCGGCTCCATCAGGAACCGGTGCTCGACGTCCAGCTCGTGGTTCTCGACCTTGCCGCTGATGCGGGGGCCCCAGTCGGCCTCGCCGGTCAGGGAGTCGGCGGTGCGGCCGCGGAGGGCGGTGAAGAACACGATGTCGCCGTCGAGGGGGCCCGGGGTGTACTCGCCCGCGATCCGGAGGCCGTTCTCGTAGTTGCGGTACAGGGCGATGAGGCCGTGGTCGTCGAGGCTGGCGAAGGCGCTGCCCCTCTCCTGGAGGGCGGCCATGATCCGGGGGACGTCCGGCGCGTGCCGGTCTCCGGCGATCTCCTCGGAGATCCCGGCCGCCTCCAGCAGCTCGGGGATGATCTCCTGCTCGGAGAGGACGAGGTCCTGGGAGTGGAAGGAGTCGATCAGCGCCAGGAGCGCGACCTCCTCTCCCGCCGCCTGGAGCTGCCGGGCGACCTCGTAGGCGATGACACCGCCGAGGGAGTAGCCCGCCAGGTGGTAGGGGCCTCGGGGCTGGACGCCCCGCAGGTGCGCCGCGTAGTCGCGGGCCGCCTCCTCCACCGACCCGTGCAGGGGTTCGCCGGCGTCCAGGAAGGCGCGCGCCTGCAGTCCGTAGACGGGCTGGTCGGCGGGCAGGTGCGGGAGCAGCCCGAAGTAGGGCCAGGCCAGGCCGCCCGCGGGCGGCAGGCAGAACAGCGGCGGCCGGCCGCCCGCGGCGCGGATCGGCAGGAGCACGCCGAGGCCGAGGTCGTCGTCCTGGGCCCCGCCGCGGGCGGCGACCAGCGCCTCCACGGTCTGGTGGGTGAAGATCGCCCGAGGGGACAGCTCGATCCCCGCCGAGCGCGCCAGGCCCGACAGCCGCATCGCGCGGATCGAGTCGCCGCCCAGGGCGAAGAAGCTGACGTCGGCCGGCGCCTTCGGCAGGGCGAGGACCTGGGCGAACAGCGCGGCGAGCCGCTCCTCCTCCGGACCCTCGGGATCGCGGCCCGCCAGGCCGAGCCCGAAACCGGGGGCGGGCAGCGCCTTGTGGTCGAGCTTGCCGTTCGGGGTGAGCGGGAACTCCGGCAGGAGCACGAACGCCGACGGCACCATGTACGACGGGAGGTGCTCGGCGGCGAACCGGCGCAGCTCCTCGGTGAACTCCCGATCCGGCTCCAGGCCGTTCGCGGGCACGATGTAGGCGACCAGGCGTCTGTCGCCGGAACGTTCCCCGCGGGCGGGCGCGGTGCGCTCCAGCGACCCGTCGGCGGTGCGGCGGACCAGCTCCCCCGTCCGGTACATCCGCTCGCCGGGCGCCCCGAACGGGCAGGCGACGAACCGTTCCGCCACCGGCCCGGGACGTCCCCCGGCCGTGTGCTCCAGGCCGTCCCCCACCAGGTACAGCTCGCCGACGACCCCCTCCGGGACGGGCCGCAGCGCCGGGTCCAGCACGTAGGCCCGCCGCCCGGCCCTCCCGTCCTCGGCGGCGCTCCCGCCGGTGACGACCGGCTCGCGCTCCTGGGGGTCGAGCAGGTCGATCCGGCCGACGGGCGTGTCCGGCGCGTGGGCGATCAGCCGGAACACCCGCTCCAGCCGCCGGGTCAGCCGCCGCGCCTGAGCGGCGTCGAACAGGTCGGGCCGGTAGTCCATGCGCAGCAGCAGCCGCTCGCCGGGGACGGCGGCCAGCGCGACCGGGTAGTGGGTGGCGTCGTAGCCGCCCGCCGTCGTGACCTTGAGCCCGTCCAGGTCGGCGCCCTCGGACGCCGGGTCGTAGGGGTAGTTCTCCAGCACGGTGATCGTGTCGAACAGGACTCCCGCGGGGGTGAGCCGCTGGATCTCGGCGATCGCCAGGTGCTGGTGCGGCATCAGCTCGATCTGCTCGTCCTGGAGCCGCCGCAGCGCCTCGCGCACGGTGTCGGCGGGCCGGGTCCGGACCCGGACGGGCAGCGTGTTGATGAGCAGGCCGACCATGGAGGCGACGTCGGGCAGCTCCGGCGGCCGCCCCGACACCACTCCGCCGAAGACCACGTCGCCGCGGCCGGTCTCGCAGCCGAGGACCAGGCCCCAGGCGAGCTGGAGGACCGTGTTGAGGGTGACGCCCTCGGCGCGGGCGCGCGCGGTGAGCGCGGCGCTGGTCCCGGCGTCCACCCGCAGCTCGACCAGCTCCGGCGGGACCGCGGGCCCCGCCGCCTCCGGCCGGATGAGGGTGGGCTCCACGACCCCGTCGAGCGCCGCGGACCAGGCCGCGGCGGCGGCCTCCCGGTCCTGCCGGGCCAGCCAGGCGAGGTAGGCCTTGTAGGGGGTGACGCGCGGCAGCACCCCTTCGTCTCCCCCGCCGAGGTACAGCGCGAACAGCTCGGTGGTCAGGACCGGGGTGGACCAGCCGTCGAGCAGCAGGTGGTGGTTGGTGCAGATCAGCCGGTGCCGCCCGGCCCCGAGCCGGGCGAGCACGAACCGGATGAGCGGCGGCCGCGTGAGGTCCCAGCGGTGCCTCCTCTCCCGCTCGGCCAGCGCGTCGACGGCGCCGGGATCGGCCGACAGGTCGGCCTCCTCCCACGGCACCCTGACCTCCCGGTGCACCACCTGCACCGGATCGCCCTGCTTGCGCTGCCGGAAGGAGACGCGCAGGTTCGCGTGGCGGCGCACGACGGCCTCGGTGGCGCCGCGCAGCCGCCCGGCGTCGAGCGGCCCGTCCAGGTCGAGGACCACCTGGGCGGAGTAGACGTCGGAGTCGCCATCGCAGAGCGCATGGAAGTACAAACCCTCCTGGAGGGGCGCCAGCGGCAGCACGTCCTCCAGATTGGACGGCTTCTTCGAGGTCCTCATAGGTCGTTCCACTCTTCGAGTTCCACAGCGCATCGATCTGGGATTGTTCCAGTTCGTCCAGAAGGCCGGAACTAGTGGAGCCTCCTGCTTTCCCAGCATGAACCAGGACGAACAGGTCGCGGTGGCGTTCGCCGGGATGATCTATCCGGCGGGCGCCGGCGCCGGCGCGGTGCAGACCTCCTTGAGGACCTCCGGCGGCCGCGGTGGCGTAGGAGGGGTTCTGGTTCGTGTAGTCGGCGAGCCCGCTGCGCATCGCCAGCAATTCCGCGATGGTGACCTTCTTCCCGTCGGGAACCCCGCGAACATGGGCGGAGACCGGATCGTCGAACCGAAGCCCGCCTTCCTGAGCGAGAAGCACGATCAGCGCGGGCCGACGGCTCGGATCGATCAGGAATCGAGAAGCGCCGGAGGCCGGACCGCGCCTAGCGTGACCGTCATGGACATCACCATTCACCAGGCCTTCCTTCCGCACGACGACCCGGACGCCTCCCTGGCCTTCTACCGCGACGCCCTCGGCTTCGAGGTCCGCAAGGACGTCGGATACGACGGGATGCGCTGGATCACGGTCGGACCCCCCGGGATGCCCGGCACGTCCCTCGTCCTGCACCCGCCCGCCGCCGATCCCGGCATCACCGAGGACGAGCGCCGCACCATCGCCGAGATGATGGCCAAGGGCACCTACGCCAGCATCATCCTGGCCGCCCCCGACCTCGACGCCGTCTTCGAGAAGCTGCAGGCCGGCAACGCCGAGGTCGCCCAGGAGCCGATCGAGCAGCCCTACGGGATCCGCGACTGCGCCTTCCGCGACCCCGCGGGCAACATGGTCCGCATCCAAGAGACCCGCTGAGCCGCCCGGCGCCCGCCGGGCGGTGGTGACGGCCGCGGAGGCGGCCTCCGCGGCACCCGGCCGGATTCCCCGATAGCCGACCAAGCGGTTGCTTGCATAAGGTGGCGGGCATGGGACTTCTGGACGGCCTGCGGGTGCTGGATCTGACGATGTGGCGGCCGGGGCCGTACGCGACGCAGCTGCTCGGGCGGCTCGGCGCCGACGTCGTCAAGGTCGAGCCGCCCGGCGGGGAGCCGATGCGGGTCTTCCGCGACCACTTCGACGTGCTGAACCGGCACAAGCGCAGCGTCGAACTCGATCTGAAGACCGACGCGGGGCTCGCGCGGTGCCTGGAGCTGGCGAAGGACGCCGAGGTGTTCGTCGAGGGGTTCCGGCCGGGTGTAGCCGACCGGCTGGGCGTCGGGTACGCCCGGCTCCGGGAGGCCGCGCCCGCGCTCGTCTACTGCTCGATCTCCGGATACGGCGCCGAAGGGCCGCTGGTCGACGTGCCGGGACACGACGTCAACTACCGCGCCTACGCGGGCGCTCTCGCCCAGGACACCACGGCGGCGGGGGCGGAACTGGCCGTCGCCGACATGGCGGCGGCGACGATGGCGGCGTTCGCGATCACGGCGGCCGTGCTGAAGGCGCGACAGACCGGCGCCGGCGAGCGGATCGACCTCGCCATGGCGGACGTGCTGGCCGACTGGGTCGAGACCTCGCCCAACATGACCGACGCCGACGCGCCCGTCCCGGGATACGGGATCTATCCGACGAAGGACGGGCGCACGATCGCCCTCGGCGTCGTCTCCGAACAGGCGCTGTGGGCGGCGACCTGCCGGGCGCTCGGCCTCGAACGGCACGCGGACGTCCCGTTCCTGCAGCGGTTCGAGCGGCTGAAGGAGCTCGACGGCCGGATCGCCGACGCGGTCGCGGCCCTCACCCGGGACGAAGCGCTCGCGCGGCTGTCGAGGGAAGGCGCGCCGGTGGCGCCCGTCCTGACCCGGACGGAGATGCTCGCGCACGAGCACTTCCGCGCGAGGGGCATCGGGACGGGACCGATACGGACGGCGAACCAGCCCAACCCCTCGCAGGGAACGGCTCCGGAACTGGACGAGCACCGGGGCGAGGGCTGGCGCCTCACAGACTGACACCCGGCCGGGAACGTCCTCGCTCAGGCGTTCGCGGGGGCCGCGGGAGAGGCGGACTTGGACGCGGAGGGGCGCAGGAAGAGGTAGAGGACGGGTACCGCGTAGGCCAGCCAGACGGCGGCCTGGAGCCAGGTGACGGTGGGCGTCAGGTTGAAGATGCCGTGCAGGAAGGTCTGGAGCCACTCGCCCGGACGGCCCCAGTCGCCGAAGAGGAGCGACGGCTGGAAGGCGACGGCGTCGAGGCCGGGGAGGACGTCCGCCTCCTGGAGGTCGTGGAAGCCGTAGCCGAGCACGCCCGCGGCGACCAGCACCAGGGCGCCGCCCGTCCAGGTGAAGAACCTGCCGAGGTTCAGCGACATGCCGCCGCGGTAGAGCAGGTGACCGAGGACGACGGCCGTGGCCAGCCCGGCGAGCGCGCCTCCGACCGACTGGGCGGGGGAGACGTAGGAGTGGGCGATGTTGGTCCACAGGAAGAGCGCGGTCTCCAGGCCCTCCCGGCCGACCGACAGGAAGGCGACGAAGGCCAGGGCGGCGGGGCCGAGGTCGAGCGCCTCGTCCAGCCGTCCTTCCAGCTCGGCCTTGATGCCCCGGGAGGCCCTGCGCATCCAGAAGACCATCCAGGTGACGAGCCCGACGGCGACGATCGACAGCGCGCCGCCGACCAGCTCCTGGATCTTGAAGTGGCTCTCCTGCGCGATGAGGGTCTGCAGCACCAGCGCGAACAGGACGCTGACCGCGACCGCCGCCGCCACGCCCGCCCAGACCGGGACGAGCGCGCGGCGGTTGCCGGTCTTGACGAGGTAGGCGATGAGGATGCTCACCACCAGGGCAGCCTCCAGGCCCTCGCGGAGGCCGATGAGGTAGTTGCCGAGGAACATGGACGCCTCCGGGACGGCTAGGAGAAGAGGGTCTCCCCCCAGAAGCCGCCCTCGCGGACTCCCGGGGGAACGGCGTACACGCCGCTGCCCACGTGCTGGATGTATTCGTTGAGGCGGTCGCCGCGCAGGTTCGCCTGGACCCGGACGAACGACGCGTCGATGTCGCGCTGGTAGGCGAGGAAGAACAGGCCCGCGTCGAGCCTGCCGAGCCCGTCGGTGCCGTCGGTGAAGGAGTAGCCCCGGCGGAGCATGCGGGCGCCGGCGTTGGCGTCGGGGTGGGCGAGGCGGACGTGGGCGTCGGGCGCCATCCGCTCCAGGATCACCGGGTCGTGCTCGCGCGAGCGGCCGGGTGAGGCGCCTTCGCCCTTGGACCTGCCGAAGACCTCCTCCTGCTCGGCGAGCGAGGTGCGGTCCCAGGTCTCGATGTGCATCCGGATACGACGCGCCACCAGGTAGCTGCCGCCCGCCATCCACGGCGCGCCGTCCTCGGCCGCGGCCCAGACGTGCCGGCCGAGCAGGGCCTCGTCGGTGCCGGGGATGTTGTTGGTGCCGTCCTTGAAACCCATCATGTTGCGCGGCGTCTGGGAGTCGGGCGTGGTGGAGGAGGTCTTGCCGAAGCCGAGCTGGGACCAGCGGACCGACACCGTGCCGAAGCCGATGCGGGCGAGGTTGTGCACGGCGTGCACCGCGACCTGCGGATCGTCGGCACACGCCTGGATGCACAGGTCGCCGCCGCTGCGCGCCGGGTCCAGCTTGTCACCGGGGAAGTGCGGCAGGTCCACCAGCGCCGCGGGCCTGCGGTCGGCCAGCCCGAGCCGGGTGAAGAAGGACGGGCCGAACCCGAGGGTGAGGGTGAGGCGGGAGGCGGGCAGGCCGAGGGCCTCCCCCGTGTCGTCCGGAGGGGCCAGCGGTGCGCCGCCGACGGCGCCGCCGCCGACCGGCAGCCCGCGCGTCATCGCCGCCGCGGCCGCCGTCCACTCCCGCAGCAGCGCGACGACGCGCTCGGGGTCGTCGCCGGTGAGGTCGAACGCCGCGAAGTGCAGCCGGTCCTGGACGGGTGTGGTGATACCCGCCTGGTGGGCACCGTGGAAGGGGATGACGCCGGGGTCGGCCTCGGTCTCGCCGGAGGAGGTGCGGGCCACCTGGAAGAGGCCCGCCGCGCCGGCGAGCACGCCCGCGCCGCCGGCGCCCAGCAGGGCGCGGCGGCTGACAGGAGGACGTCCGGCCATGGTCAGGCGACCGCGGCGGCGAGCTTGGACAGGGGTTCGCCGAGCGCGTTGACCACGTCGGTGAGCTTCTTGCGCTCGTCGGCGCCCACGGTGTCGTAGGAGACGTAGCCGTCGCCCTTTTCGTGCTTCTTCAGGGCGGTGTAGACGTCGGCGAAGGCCCCTTCCAGCGCGGTGGCCAGAGCGGCGTCCTTCTCCTTGACGACGGGCGCGAGCAGCTCGAACACCTTGGAGGCGCCGTCGAGGTTGGCCTTGAAATCCACGAGGTCGGTGTGGGAGAACGCCTCCTCCTCACCGGTGATCTTCCCGGTGGCCACCTCGTCGAGCAGCTCCTTGGCGCCGTTGGCCATCGAGGCGGGCGTGATGTCCACGGTGTGGACCCGGTCCTGGAGGTCCTTCAGGTCGGTGATGAGCTGGTCGCCGACAGCCTCCATGCCCTTGGCCGAGCCGTCCTCCCACAGCGCCTTCTCCAGCTTGTGCCAGCCGGACCAGCCCGCCTTCTCCTCGTCGGTGAGGTCGGCCTCGCGGGCGTCGATCTTCGGGTCGAGGTCGCCGAAGGACTCCGCGACGGGTTCGACGCTCTCCCAGCCGAACCGGGAGGGCGCGTACAGCTCCTTGGCCTTCTCGATGTCGCCCGCCTTCACCGCGGCGACGAACTTCTCGCTCACCGACACGGTGTCGGCCACCTGGGCGTCGATGTAGAGCCGGTAGTCGGCGACCGCCTTGACCAGGCGCGGGTCGAGCGCGGCCGCCTCGCCGGAGACCTTCACGTCCTGCCGGATGCCGTCGCCGACCATGCCGGGCTTGCAGCCGATCTGCTGGTCGCCCGCGGGGAGGCTGACGGTGATGTCGTAGCTGGTGCCGGGGCCGATGTTCTCCTTCTCGGAGATGATCTTGCCGTCGGGCGCGTAGAAGTAGACCTCGGTGACCTTGGAGCCTTTGTTCACCAGGGTGAAGGTGTGCGAACCGGCGGTCAGGTCGGTCCGGGAGACCTCGCACTCGGTGTCGGTGGACACGACGGTGAGCGCCGCGGGGTCGGCCGCCGGGTCGGAGGCGCCGCAGGCGGTGAGCGCGGACAGCGCGGCGGCTCCGGTCAGGGCGAGCAGGGGCAGGGAGCGCAAGGGGGTCTCCGCAGAAATGAGGTACTGGCGCAGGGCGCGCCGGAGCGGACCGCTCCGGCATAGGTGAGCCTAACCTACCTTCTACAGCGTGTAAATTCTCCGGGCGGTACGGGGACCTGGGCGGATGGGACGCGGGATCGGGCCGAGGCCCGGGAGAACGCTCGGGTCAGTCCTCGGAGTCGCGGAGCAGGGCGCGCAGGAACTCCTCGTCCTGCTCGTCCAGGGTGCTGACGAACCTGCGCAGCACCGAGGCGCGGTCGGGCTCCTCGGTGAGCAGCCGGTTCATCCGGCCCGCGACCAGCGCGGCGGCGTCGGCGACCGCCTCGTAGCGGTAGGCGCGCCCGTCGCGGCGGCGGGTGGCGGCGCCCTTGTCGTACAGGCGCGTGAGGATGGTGACGACCGTGCTGTAGGACAGCTCGGGAAGGCGGTCGCGCACCTCGCCGGGGGTCAGGCCGCGGCCGGCCCGGGTGAGCACCGTGACGATCTGCCCTTCGAGCTGGCCCGCCCGCCGCCGCCCGCTCCCCCGTTCAGGGTCGGATGACGGGAAAAGGCTCACCTTTCGACTCTACCGGCGCATCCCCGGCGTGGTGGCAAACTGGCTGCGTGTTCGATCATTTCGTCTGGTCAGTGCTGGTCGCGCCGCTGCTCGTCGTGGCCGCCGCCGCCCTCGTCGCGGGCAGGCTGCGGCCCGGCGCCGGAGCGGCGGCGCTCGCCTGGTCCGCGGGCGGGGCCGCGCTCGCCTCCGCGGCCAACCTCGCCCTCTTCTGCGTCAAGGCGGTCGCCGAGATCCCCGCCGTCGACGCCTACTTCGGCCTGTCGCACGGCACCGTGACCGCCGACACCGCGCACGTCCCGTGGGTGTCGTGGCTCTCGGCCGCCCTGCTCGCCTGCTGCGCCGCCGCGGCGGGCCGGGTCTGGCGGCGCCACCGGCGCGGGCACGCGGTGATCAGGACCCTCGCGCCGCTGCCCGGCGGCGAGCGGGTGGTGCTCCTGCCCCGGGCCGCCCCCGACGCCTTCGCCGTCCCGGGCCGGCCGGGGCGGATCGTCGTCACCAGCGGCATGCGCGACAGGCTCACCGACGCCCAGTACGCGGCGCTGCTGGCGCACGAGCAGGCGCACCTGGACGGACGGCACCACCGGCTGGTGCTGCTCGCCGACCTCGCCGGCGCCCTCCATCCCGCGCTGCGCTGGGTCTCGCAGCGGGTCGCCCACCTCGTCGAACGCGACGCCGACGAACGGGCGGCCGCCGCGATCGGCGACCGCCGCACCGTCGCGAAGGCCATCGCCGCGGCCGCCCTGGCCACCCGCGAGGCGGCGGCCTCCCCCGGCCTGCACATGGCCCGGCCCGGCTCCGTCCCCCGCCGCGTCACCTCGCTGCTCACCCCGGACCGCAGGCTGCTCCTGCCCTGGGCGGCCCTGCTGCCGCTCGCCCTGGCCGCGAGCTCCCTCGTGTGGACCGGTGAGGCCGCCGTGGACCTCCAGCAGCTCCTGCGATCGGCCCACCAGGCAGCGGCTCCGGCGCGCTGACGGCTGGGGTGCCCGCCGCCGCCGGTCAGAAGGGGATGTAGACCCAGTTCTTGGGGCGGTAGGCGTTGTGGAGCACGAGCGAGAGATAGCGTCCGGCGTTGCGCAGGTACTCGTCGGTGGAGAACGCGGCGCGTTCGATCGCGGGGAGGGCGGGCTCGGCGGCGTCGCCGAGGTAGGTGAGGGCGTTGAGGGCCTGCAGGCGGACTCTGGGGTCGGGATGGCGGTCCAGGGTCCCGGCCAGGAAGGGCACCGCTTCCGTGGCGCGGCCCAGGCCGGCCAGGGCCTCGGCGATCACCACGCGGACCTGGGGTGATGGTTCGTCCTCCAGGCGTCCGGCCAGGGTCTTCGCGGCGGGGGCGGCGTCCTCGCCGAGCATGAGCAGACCGGAGGCCGCCCAGTAGCGGACCGCCTCGTTGCCGTCGGCCAGGTCGCGGGTGAGCGAGGGCAGCCGGGCGGGGTCGCGGCGGATGGCGGTCGCGGCGACGTCCATGACGCGGCGCAGCGGGTAGGCGCCGGGGGCGCGGCTCTGGTCGTAGCCTTCCAGCGGGGAGCCTTCGGGGATGAACCCGTTGTCGTTGACGGCCAGGAGATGGGCGTCGAGGGCCTTGCTGAGCCGGTCGAGGACGGCGCGGTGGGCGGGGTCGCGCGCGAGGTCGTCCACCTCGTCGGGGTCGGCGCGCAGGTCGTAGAGCTCCTCGGCGGGCTTGGCCCGCCAGAACCGGTCCTGGACGTCGGTGAGGGTGCCGTCGAGGTGCGCCTGCTCCCAGTCCTGGTAGCCCTTCTGCTGCCAGGCGTAGGCCTGGTGCTGGCCCCAGGGGCGGTGCGGGCTGTAGTTGCGGATGTAGCGGTAGCGCTCGTCGCGGACGGTGCGGACCATGTCGTAGCGCTCGTCCATGCGGTTGCGCACGGCGAAGGCGTAGGCGGGGCGGCTCCGGCCGGTCAGGGGGGTGCCGCGCATGTGGGCGGGGGGCCGGAGTCCGGCCAGGTCGAGCACCGTGGGGGCCAGGTCGAGGGAGGTGACGGGCTCGGTGACGACGGAGCCCGGCGCGGCCGGCGCCAGGTGCGCCCACTTCTCGGGGAAGCGGACGATCAGGGCGGTGCGCAGGCCGCTGTCGTAGCAGTGGCGTTTGCTGCGCGGCAGGGCGCCGCCGTTGTCGGAGTAGTAGAAGACGATCGTGTCGTCGGCCAGGCCGTCCTTCTCCAGCTCGTCCAGGCGCTTGGCGACCCAGGAGTCCATCTCGGCCATGAGGTCGTGGTAGCGGGCGCGGTCGGCCCTGATGCGCGGGGTGTCGGGCAGGTAGGCGGGCACCCGCACGTCCTCGGGCCGGGTCCGCCCCGAGGCGGTGAAGAACAGGCCGGTCTCGTGGGTGATCCTCGTGTTGAACACCGAGAGGAACGGTGCGCCCTTCGGCCGCCGCCGCCAGTGCGCGAAGGGCCCCGACAGGTTCCACACCTCGGCGGGCCGGAAGGGCGCGTTGTAGTCGGTCTTCTCATTGTTCGTGCAGAAGTAGCCCGCTTCGCGCAGATACTCGGGATACCCGCGGAGGAAGGCGGGGATGCCCCCCTCGGCTCTCATGTGCTGCGCGGGCCCGCAGCTCTCCGGCGGCATCCCGGTGAGGATCGCGAACCGCGACGGCGCGCAGACCGGAGCGCTGGAGAAGGAGTTCTCGTACCGCACCCCCTCCCGGGCGAGGCGGTCGAGCGTGGGCGTGCGCGCCAGCGGATCCCCGTAGGCGCCGATGAACGGATTGTTGTCCTCGCTCACCAGCCACAGGATGTTCGGCCTCCGCGCCCTCGCCCCGGCCCGGTCGGGCAGGCCCGCCGCGAGAAGCCCGCCCGCCCCCGCCGCCAGCACATGCCTGCGCGACACCTCAAAAGAACTCATCTGTTTCCACCCATTAAGGCGATCAAGCCCGGACATCGTTGATCTCAGATGCCCTGCGCGAGCGGTGGATGTCAACGGCCGCATGTGGACTCGGCGACGATCACGAGCTCACTTCGCCAGGGAGACGGTCGCCCCGCCCGACAGCACCGAGTCGTGCAGCTCGATCGCGGTCGGCTTCGCCTTCTTGGGGATGTCGTAGACGATGACGCCCTTGACGGTGTTGCCCGGGTTGATCTCCTCGAACAGGGACTTGCTGTCCTTGAGGTAGATGGCGGCCTCCCCGTCGGCGGAGAACTCCTTCTCGCCGGCGAGCAGCTTCTGGGCGTCGCCGAGGAAGTACTGCGGCTTGTTGCCGTGGTTCTTCACCGTGACGTACACGAGGTAGAAGCGGCCCTGCGGGGAGTGGCTGAGGAAGGAGTCACCGAGCGTGGCGGGCCCGTTCCCGGCCTTGGTGACCTTGAAGGTGAACTTCCCGTCCTTCACCCGAGCACCGATCCCCGCCACCTTGGGCGCGGGCTTCTCCTCCCGGCGGACCTGCGCGCTCCGCTCGCCCTCGCCGGGGGGCGCGGAGGTGGTCTCGGCCGCCTCGCACGCGGTGACCAGCAGGCAGGCCAGGGCGACGGGCAGGACGCGGAGGGAGGGGTGCATGGGGGTCTCCTTAGGGGTGGCGGCCGCCCTTGGGCGCCGTACGGGCGATGCCGGGTGCCACCAGCAGAATGTTTGTGACCATACCGTTGCACGCATCGCAACGGCCAGACCCGCACAGCATAAAACATTTGTGACTTCAGTTTTCATCCAATTTTGGAAGACGCCAGTGCCACTCCCCTTCGGATGCCACGTGCCCGGAACACGGCGAGGCGCTCGCCGGAGGGGCCCGAGTCGGAAGGGCCCGGGTCAGAGGGTGCGCAGGACCGAGACGACGACGCCCAGCACGGCCGCCCGATCGCCGTCGATCACCTCGTAGGCGGGGTTGCGCGGCTCGAGCAGAACGTGGCCGTCGCGGCGCCGGTAGACCTTGACCGTGGCCTCCCCGTCGATCATCGCGGCCACGATCTGCCCCGAATGCGCCTCCTGCTGCCGGCGCACCACGACGGTGTCGCCGTCGCAGATCGCCGCGTCGACCATCGAGTCCCCGCGCACCCGCAGCGCGAACACCGTCCCGCGCCCGGTCAGCCCGCGAGGCAGCCTCAACAACTCGTCGACGTGCTCGTCCGCCGCGATCGGAACGCCCGCGGCGATGTCGCCGACCACCGGCACGACCACCGAGTCACCCTGCTCCGACGGCCGCGCCCCCGCCAGGAACGCCCGCACGTCGATCGGCCGTGCCAGGCCCGCGCCCCGCCGCAGGAACCCCTTCTCCTCCAGGCTCGCCAGATGCCTCGACACCGAGGAGGACGACCGCAGCCCCACCGCGTCGCCGATCTGCCGCACACTCGGCGCATACCCGTGCCGAGCCGCCCACTCCCGGATCACCACCAGAATCCGCTGCTGCCGCTCCGGCAGACCCGCTACGTCCAGATCCTCGAACAGGCCGAACTCGTCATAGGCGCTCACCAGCCGAATCATAGGCCCCACCCCTCGAACCGACCCGGAAAAGCAGCCCCTTCCCCGGTTCAAAGACGGTGCCGCAGCCAGATCAAAGCAGCCCGCCCCTTCTCCCCCTGGTGAGCGCGCAGCCCCGGCATGTTCGACGGGGCCGGGAGCAGCGATGACGACAGGTAGTCCCCCGCCATCGCGGCCAGAACGGCGTTCACCTCGTTCTCCCCGGCTCCACGGGCGACATCGGCCTTCTCCCATTCCCGCTGCGGGTCGGTGCCCGTCGCCGCCGCTGAAACCAGCAGCGTCAACAGGTCGAACCAGGGCGCTCCCGCCACCGCATAGGACCAGTCGACCACCGAGACTCCTCCGTCCGAAGTGAGCAGGAGGTTGTCGGCCCGCAGGTCCGAGTGGACCATCGACTCCCCCGCCGCGGCCCGCGTCCAGCCCGCCTCCAAGGCGGCGAGCAGGCCGACGTTCCGCACCGCCCACGACGGCAGCGCCGGATCGGCTCCGCGTTCGGCGAAGGTCCGCCAGGCGGTGTAGTTCTCGGCGAGGTCCTCGACCAGGGGCCTCAACCGCATCGGCGCCGGAGACAGCGCAGCGGCCAGCTCGTCCACAGCGCCGACGACCCGATCCAGCTCATCGGGCGACCAAGGCTCCTCCGGCATGCGGCCGTCTATGCATTCCATCGCCAGGATCACCCAGTCGCCGTCGTCCTGCGCCCACAGCAGACGCGGTACGGGGAGATGCTCGGGCATGCGCCGCATCACCGACAGCTCTCTCCGGTACAGGTCGGGCGCCACCGGATTCCGCGCGGGACTGATCGCCTTGACGAAAACGCGACGACCGTCCACGAGCGTGAGACGGGAGGCCACACCGGGAGAGAACCCCCCGGTCTGGATCTCCTCGGAGACGGGCGCGGCTCCGAGCGCCGCCGTGACCTGTGCGCGCAGACCCTCCGGCAGATTCCACCAGCTCATTCGGGCGGTCGCGCTTTCCCTCGCCACTTCCCTCCCCCTCTCGCCGGCCTCGGCTTCCGCCGCTACTTCAGGGTTGTTACCAGGAACGATGCCCCTTCACGACCTCCGAACGATCAAGGCGGCCAAGTCCAACTACCGCACGGCGGCGCAGAAGACGCGCGACGCGGCACGACGGTGCGGGAAGGCGACCTGTGCGAACCCGTTCAGCGCAGGGCCTTCGCCGGTTCGGCGAGGCAGGTGCGTTCGGGTTCGGTGCCGTCGTGGCGTTTCGTTCTGATGCTCCTCATCCGCGGTGGCGCAGGAGGGTGGCGTGGTCGTAGGAGACGGCCAGGGCCCAGATGGTGGTGGAACCGGGCGTGCGGACCAGGGTGATCTCGTCGGTGCCGGGGGGTGTTCGGACAGTGGTCCAGCGGCCCGCGGAGTAATGGGCGAGGTGGGTGGCGGAGGCCGTCCAGATGCCGCCGCGGCCGTCGGGGGCGACGGTGCGGAGCGTGGGTTCGGCCAGCCGCGGGGCGGGGATCCGGCTCCAGGTGCGGCCGTTCCAGTGCAGGACCAGGGGGCGGGGCGAGCGTCCGCCGGAGGACCTTCCCACGGCCCAGACGTCACGGGTGGAGACGACCGTGACGGAACGCAGCATGCCTTCGGCGACCTTCGGGAGGCGGGCGGGACGCCAGCGCTTGCCGTTCCAATGGGCGGCAGCCGGTATGAAGGGATGGGGCTCCTTCTGGTCGAAGGCCTCTCCGACCGCCCAAAGGTCGCCGGAGCGGCGGCCGTCAACGGTGTAGGTGTACAGAGGCGGCTGGAAGGTCTTCCAGGTTCCGGCACGCAGACGTCGCACCGAGGGCAACGACGGATTGCCAGGCCACCAGACATCGCCGCCGGGCAGCGCGAGGGGCGCGCCCACGTTCTGCGCCAGGCCGCCCCGTCGCGGTTCCGGAGCCCAGGACCAGCGGCGGCCGTCGAAACCGAGCAGCCGGACGTCCTGGAAGGTGGGGTCCGGCCTGGTGACGAACCAGACTCGCTTACCGGCCCCGAACACGTTGTCGAACTTCTCCCGTCCAGCCGTCTTGGGACGTACGGTGCGCCACCGGCGCCCGTTCCAGTGGTGGATACGGCCGTCGGCGACCCACACGTTCCGCGGCCCGAGCACGGCCACCGCCTGGTCCTGCCCGGAGGCCAGTTCCGAGTCGAACCGCTTCACCACCTGCCATCGGGGAGCCGAGGCCGTTGACGCCGCACCGGATGCGGAGATCAAGGGAACGGTGAGCAGGACGGCGGCTGCGAGGGGAAGGCGGCGCGGCACGGAGGCTCCAGGGGGTGGTCGGAAGGCTGCAACCTATCCGGTGCGTGCGATGCGGAGCTCACGCCATCGCGGTCTTTGGGGTCATGGTCGGCGGTGTCCGTCCACCAGTGCCTGGAGGAGGCCGGGGAAGGCTTCGTCGAACTCCTCGCGGCGTAGCGCGTTCATGCGCGAGGTGCCGACGTAGTACTGGCGGATGAGTCCGGCCTCGCGCAGCACATGGAAGTGGTGCGTGGCGGTGGACTTGCTGACCGGCAGGTCGATGGTGCCGCAGGCGAGGTCCTGCGGTGCGGCGTACAGCTCGTTGACGATCTGTCGGCGCACGGGATCGACCAGGGCTTCGAGCACCTGCTGAAGGCTGATCGTGTGGATGTCCGGGTGGTCCGGTACGCGGTCGTCCCGGGTCTTCCGGCGTGCTGTCGCCATGGGGCCGTCGGCCTCCTCTTCAGGTCGTTCGACAGCCGTCAAAGTACCATGGCGGTCAAAGTTTGACAGGCGTCGTACTTTGCGTTTGGGTGAGGAGCGGCGGAGCGGCTCCTGTGCCGCCGCCATCGAACGAAGGGGACGTGTGATGGTTGCGACGGTGCGGTTCCACGAGTACGGCGGGCCGGAGGTACTGCGGCTGGAGGACGTGCCGGTCGGCGACCCCGGTGTCGGCGAGCTGCTGATCCGCGTGGACGCGATCGGGCTCAATCGCGCGGAGGTGTTGTTCCGCGGCGGCCACTACATCGAGCCGGTCAAGGAGTTCCCCGGCCGTCTCGGCGCCGAGGCCGCGGGAGTGGTCGAGGCGGTCGGCGCGCAGGTCGTCGGATTCGAGGTCGGCCAGGCGGTCAGCGTGGTGCCCGCGTTCTCGATGAACGAGTACGCCGTCTACGCCGAGCGCGCGATCGTCCCCGCGGCCGCGGTCGTCCACCGTCCCGACGGGCTCGGTGCGATCGAGGGCGCGGCGGTGTGGATGCCTTACGTGACGGCCTACGGCGCCCTGGTCGAAGTCGGTGGGATGAGAGCCGGCGACACGGTCGTGCTCACCGCCGCCTCCAGCAGCGTCGGCCTCGCCGCGATACAGGTCGCCCGACGCATCGGCGCGGTGCCCATCGCCACCACGCGCAGCCGCGCCAAGAAGGACGCGCTGCTCGCGGCGGGGGCGGCCGAGGTGATCGTCACCGACGAGGAGGGCGTCGCCGACCGCGTGCTCGCTCTGACCGCGGGCCGAGGCGCCGAATTCGTTTTCGACGCCGTTGCCGGGCCCGGTGTCGTGGACCTGGCCCGAGCGGTCGCGCCCGGCGGCACGCTCTTCCTCTACGGCGCGGTGAGCGGAGAGCCGACCCCGTATCCGGGGTTCGAGCTCGGCATGCCCGCCCTGAACATGCGCACCTACACCATGCACGAGACGACGCGGGACCCGCAGCGGCTGCGTCGCGCCGAGTCCTTCGTCTCCTCCGGCCTGCGCACCGGCGCCTTCCGCCCCGTCGTGGACCGCACCTTCCCCTTGAACGAGATCGCCGCCGCGCACCGCTACATGGAGGCAGGCGCCCAGATAGGCAAGATCGTCATCACGGTCGACCACTGACGGACCCGCCGCCCCCGCCGCCCGCCCGGGCGCTGTGGCTGCCCGCGAAGGTCGTCCACCGGACCGGCACGACCCGCGACGCGGTTCTGCGCGGTCTCCACCTCGAACCGGACCGGTGCGATCTGGACTGGGCAGAGCGCCGGTCGGCGTGAACGGGTTGCTGGCGCGCCCATGTGCGGCTGCGAGCCGTCCTCCCCCTCCTCGCCGAAGGTCGGACGTGAGGGCTACGCGTCGCGACCGCCCTGACCTGCATATGGTCGCGATCGCCGTCCGTCAGGCCGCGGCGGCAGGGTTGATGGCCGGTGCCCACCGGCGTGGCCGTCTACGGTGGGGCGGATGAGGACGGCGATCGATGAGGTCGGGGAGTGGCTGCGGGAGCGGCTTCCGGGGCTGGCGGAGGAGCACGGGGTGCCGGGGGTGGCGGTCGCCGTCGATGCCGGGGGGCGGGTGGTCGAGGCGGCGGCGGAGGTGCTGAGCACGGCGACGGGGGTGGAGGCGACGGTCGACTCGGTGTTCCAGATCGGGTCGGTCACCAAGGCGCTGACGGCGACGCTGGTGATGCAGCTCGTCGCCGACGGGCGGGTGGAGCTCGACGCTCCGGTGGCCGGGTACCTTCCCGGGTTCCGGGAGGCGACCGTCCGGCAGCTGCTGTGCCACACGGCCGGGTTCGAAGGGGATGTGTTCACCGACACGGGCAAGGGCGACGACTGCCTGGAGAGGTATGTGGAACTACTGGCCGACGTGCCGCAGATCTTCGAACCCGGACGGATGTTCTCCTACAACAACGCGGGTTACAGCGTGCTCGGGCGGATCGTCGAGGTCATGCGGGGCATGCCGTTCGACCGGTGCATGCGGGACCACCTGTTCACTCCCCTGGGCATGACGCACGCGGCGAGCGATCCGTACGAGGCGATCCTGCATCGCGCGGCGGTGGGGCACCTCGGCGGGCGGCCCGCCCCGGTCTGGGCGATGGCGCGCTCGAACGCGCCCGCCGGGTCGATGCTCGCCATGACGGCGCGCGACCTGCTGGCCTTCGCCCGGGCGCATCTGGCCGACGAGGGGCTGCGGGCCATGCGGGAGTCGCAGGTCACCCTGCCGGACATCGGCTGGGGGACGGCCTGGGGCCTGGGCTGGGCGCTCCACGACCTGCCGGGCGGCCCGGTGTTCGGCCACGACGGCAACACCATCGGGCAGTCGGCCGCCCTGCGGATCGACCCCGGCCGCGACGTGTCCGTAGCGATCCTCATCAACGGCGGCGACCGCAGGCCGCTGATGAAGGAGATCCTCGGCAGGGTCATCGGGTCACCCGCCGAACCCGTCCCCGACCCCGCGCAGCGCCTGGACGTCAGGCGCTGCGCGGGCGTCTACCTGTCGAGCACGAGCCGGACCACGGTGAGCGGGGACGGGCAGGGACGGCTGTGGCTCGAACAGGTCCCCCTCGGCCCCGTGGCGGAGGTCGGCGACGAGCCGTACCGGACGGAGTTGCTCGGCTGGCGAGGAGACTCCCTCCTGCCCGCCGAACCCGGTCGCGGGCCCGTCGCCTTTCTGGGAGATGACGGCCAGGGCCGTGCGCGCTACCTGCACACGGGCCGAGCCGACGTTCGCGTGGCCGGACGGACCGAAGCCTGAGCGTCCGCTGGACCGGACGACCGACGCCGTTCCCGCCTGAGGGTTATCGTTCCGGGATGGCCGGTATCGCGGGAGTTCCCCTGCTCTTTCTCGATGTCGATGGGCCGCTCATCCCGTTCGGCGCGGCGCACGCCTATCCGACGTACGAATCCGGCCGTCCGAACCCGGGGATCGACGGACATCCGCTGCTGGGACGGATCGATCCCGCGCACGGGGAACGGCTGCTGGCGCTGGGTTGCGAACTGGTCTGGGCCACGACCTGGATGCAGGACGCCAACGACGGCATCGGCCCGCGTCTCGGCCTGCCCCGCCTCGAGGTGGTCGCCTGGCCCGAGCCTTCCGCCCTGGACCAGCGGGACGCCTGGGAGGGCGTGCACTGGAAGACCCGCACCCTGATCGAGCGGGCGGAAGGCCGCCCCTTCATCTGGATCGACGACGAGATCACCGAAGCGGACCGGCTCCGCGTGGCCGCCGACCACCAGGGACATGCCCTGCTCCACCGAGTCGACGCCCGGCTCGGTCTCACGGACACCGACTACGCCCTTCTGAACGGCTGGCTCCACCGGCTCGGCAAGTCCGTCGGCGATGTCGTCCGGTCGGACGGGCCGCGCCTCCGCCGACGCCGCCCTCCTCATCGTCGGTGACGACCGGCGGCGTTCTCCTCTCCGCCCTGGTGCCACGCCGCTGACCCTGTAAGGGCGTGGGGCTTCACCAAATCTCCACATTCGGCACACGAATCCTCCGCAGCGCCCTCATACGCTCACCTCCGTGACAGCGCAGCGCATTCTTCTCGTCGAGGACGACCCGACCATCGCCCAGGCAGTGGCCGAACGGCTGATCGTCGAGGGTTTCGAGGTCGCGACGGCCGCTGACGGTCCCGCCGGGGTGGCCGTGGCGGCCTCCTTCCTGCCCGACCTCCTGGTGCTCGACGTGATGCTGCCCGGTTTCGACGGCCTCGAGGTCTGCCGCCGGGTGCAGGCGGCCCGGCCGGTCCCCGTCCTGATGCTGACCGCTCGCGATGACGAGACCGATCTCCTGGTGGGCCTCGGCGTCGGGGCCGACGACTACGTGACCAAGCCTTTCAGCATGCGGGAGCTGGTCGCCCGGATCCGGGCCCTGCTGCGCCGCTCGGCCGTGACGGCCGCCGCCACCTCCGAGAAACTCAAGATCGACGAAGCCGCGCGGCGGGTCCATCTGGAGGGGACCGAGATCCATCTGACGCCGATGGAGTTCGACCTGCTGGCCTGTCTGGCCCGTCACCCCGGCACCGTGATGACCCGGTCCGCCCTGCTGGAAGCGGTATGGAACTGGGCGGGTTCGTCGGATTCCCGGGTGATCGACACCCATGTGAAGACGCTGCGGCGCAAGCTGGGCGCCTCCTGGATCCGGACCGCGCACGGCGTCGGTTACGCGCTGGAGCGGCAGTGAGCTGGCCGCGCCCGCTCGACCCGCTGCGGTCCATCAAGATCAAGTTTGGGGTGGTCGCGATGTTCACCGCGCTCACCTCGGCGTTGCTCGTCAAATGGGGCTACTACATCGGCTTCAGGGGGCGGATCACCTTGCCGATCGCGGTGCTCGGGTCGATGGCCGTCACCCAGCTGATCGCGCACGGGATGACCGCGCCGCTGCGGGAGATGACGGCGGCGGCCCGCTCCATGGCGAGCGGCCGGTACGACCGGAGGGTCCACGTCACCTCCAACGACGAGGTGGGCGAGCTGGGAGAGGCCTTCAACACCATGGCCGCCGACCTGGCCGAGGTCGACCGGCAGCGGCGCGAGTTCGTCGCGAACGTCTCCCACGAGCTGCGCACCCCCATCACCGCGCTCCGGGCCGTGCTGGAGAACGTCGCCGACGGCGTGACCCCGGCCACGCCGGCGGTCCTGGAGGGCGCGGTCGGCCAGACCGAGCGGCTCGGACGCCTGGTGACCCAGCTCCTCGACCTGTCACGGGTCGACGCCGGAGCGGTCCCGCTGGAGCTCACGCACTTCGACGTGCGGGACTTCCTGGCCGAGGTCTGCGCCTTCACGCCCGTGGTCCTGGAGGTACGGGCCGGGCTGACGGCCCACGCCGACCGGGACCGGCTGTTCCAGGTCGTGGCGAACCTCGTCGACAACGCCTGCCGGCACGGCCCGCCCGACGGCACCGTGACCGTCCGGGCCTCGACCGTCCTCACCGACCTGGTCCTGGAGGTGATCGACGAAGGACCCGGGATCCCCGAATCCGAGCGTCCCCGGGTCTTCGAGCGCTTCGTCCGGGGCGGCTCCTCCGACGGCGGCACCGGGCTGGGCCTGGCCATCGCCCGCTGGGCCGTCGACCTCCACCAGGGCACCATCGCCGTCCTCGACACCGACACCGGCTGCCACATCCGTGTGACCATCCCCCTTCACCACCGGAGAACCGCCATGCCCACCGACTGGAGCGCGCCCGCGCCGCAGCCGTCCGCGCCAGGACCCCACCCCGGCGGTTTCGCGCCGGCCCTGACCCCGTTCATGAACGACACCGACGAGCGGGTCGCCCGTGCCTGGCCCGCCCCCTCGGGTCCGGCCGCACTGCGCGTGCTCCTGCCGGCGGGCGCGGCCGGAATCGCCGGAGCGATCTTCCTGCACGGCAAGCCCGGCATCGGGGCGGCCCTGGCGGCCGTCGCCATGGTGCTCGCACTCCTGCCGGTCCTGCGCGGCCGGCTGACCCCGCGCAACCGCACCGGGCTGGTCTTCGCGGCCCTGGGCCTCGGCCTGGCGCTGATGCCCGTCCTGCGCGACGCTGCCTGGCTGCTCGCGCTGACCACGGCGCTGGCGCTGCCCTTGCTCTCGTACGCGCTGGTCGGCGGCCGGAGCTGGTTCGAGGTCATCGGCGGAGGGCTGACTCTGCCGGGCGCGCTGGTGTCCATGCTTCCGTGGTCCGGCCGGGGCATCGCCTCGGCGGCCGAAGCGGGCCGGGGCACGGGCACGGCCGCGTTGCGCACGGCGGCCCTGGCCGGTCTGCTGCTCCTGGTCTTCGGAGGCCTGCTGACCAGCGCCGACGCGGCCTTCAGCGAGATGGTCTCGGCGCTCCTCCCGGACCTGGGCCTCGGTTCGATCCTGGCGCGCGCCTTCTGGTTCCTGATCATCTCCAGCCTGGTGCTGGCCTTCGCCTACCTCGCGATCACACCGCCCCGGCTCAGGGAACTGGCCCCCGCCCCCGGCACCCCCGCGGGCCGCTGGGCCTGGGCCGTGCCGCTCATCTCCCTCAACCTGCTCTTCCTGGCCTTCTGCGCGGTGCAGGCCCGGGTCCTGCTCGACCACACCGCCCTGCCGGCCGGAGTGTCCTACTCCTCCTACGCCCGCCAGGGCTTCTTCCAGCTGGTCGTCGTCACCGTGCTGGTCCTCGCCGTGATCGCCGTCGCGGTCCGGCACCGCCCCGTCTCCTCCCCGGCCCTGGTCCGCCTCCTGCTCGGCGCCCTGTGCGTGCTGACCCTGGTCGTCGTCGCGGTCGCCCTGCGCCGCCTCTACCTCTACGAGGAGTCCTCCGGCTGGACCCGTCTGCGCCTGTGGGTCCACGCCTTCGAACTCTGGCTCGGCCTGGTCATCGTGATGATCGCCGTCGCCGGAATCCGGATGAAGGCGGACTGGCTGCCCCGCGCGGTCGCCGCCACCGGCGCCGCCGGCCTCCTACTCCTCGGCCTGATCAACCCCGACGGGTTCATCGCCTCCCGCAACGTCGACCGCCTCGCCCACACCGAACGCGTCGTCGTGCCCTACCTCAACGTCCTCTCCGCCGACGCCGTCCCCGCCCTGGACCGCCTCCCCGAGCCCCGCCGCTCCTGCGCCCTCCAGGAGATCGCCCGCGACCTGGAAAAGCCCGATGGCTGGACTTCGAAGAACCTCTCCAGAGAACGCGCCCGCCGCATCCTCGCCCAACGCCCCGTCCTGCCCTGCAAATGAACCGACCATGATCAGCCAGTCCCCGCTGACGGCTCTCACCTCGCGCGACGACCGCCACCCGACCTCTCCCCCATCCCGAGCCAGCCGTTCTACGCCCCGCCGGACATGCGCTGGGACATGTGCAAGGACCCGGACGGCAACGGGCAGACGCCCCGGCACCACGCCTTGGGACACTGGGGACTGACCTTGTGCGGGCTGGCCGGCGACGACCTCACCGACCTCAATCCCCAGTGGTGGCCCGACCACCCCGAGGCCTGCCCCGCCTGCCGATCCACCGGCCCCGGGAGCACACGATGAACCACGGCGTTCCCCTGCGCCCGGCCAACGGGCTCGACCAGATCTTCCCCGCCAGCGGGTGAGACCGAGGAAGACGAGCAGGGGCCGAGGATCATGATCCTCGGCCCCTGCTCCATGCCTGCCAGGTGATCCATCAGGAGGCTTAGTCACCCGGTTGGTCACTCGAAAGCAAAACAGGGCCATCCGAAGATGGCCCTGAGCTGGTCGGGACGACAGGATTTGAACCTGCGACCCCTTGACCCCCAGTCAAGTGCGCTACCAAGCTGCGCCACGTCCCGCGACCTCCGCTTTTGCCCCGTCTGGGGCGTTGGCGGCAGGCATAACTCTAGCGCAGTCGCGGGGGTAGCGCACATCGGTTGATCGGGGGCGGGGGCTAGAAGGAGAGGGGCTCGCCGGGGAGGAGGTCGAGGCGGCGGAGGATGATGCCCTCGCGGAGGGCCCACGGGCAGATTTCCAGTTCTTCTATGTCGAAGAGGTCCATGGCGGCCTCGGCGACGAGGGCGCCGGCGAGGAGCTGGGGGGCGCGGCCCGGGGAGACGCCGGGGATCTGCATGCGCTGGAGGATGGACATGCCGGCGAGGCGGTCGGACCATTCGCGGACGGCGGTGCGGGAGAGGGTGCGGCGGACGAAGGGGCCTTCGGCGCTGGGGGCGGCGCCGGCGATGCGGGCGAGCTGCTTGAAGGTCTTGGAGGTGGCCACGGCGTGGTCGGGGGGGCCGAAGCGGGCGATCGCGCCGATCCGGGCGGCGATCTCGGCGCGGATGTGGCGGCGCAGCGCGCGGACCTGGTCGGGGTCGGGCGGGTCGAGGGTCAGGCGGTCGCGGGTGAGGCGGCCGGCGCCCAGGGGCAGGGAGAAGGCTCCGTCGGGCTGCTCGTCGGTGCCGGTCGCGATCTCCAGGGAGCCGCCGCCGATGTCGAAGACCTGCAGGCGGTGGGAGGACCAGCCGAACCAGCGGCGGACGGCCAGGAAGGTCAGCCGGGCCTCGTCCATGCCCGACAGGACCTCGATGTCGGTCTGCAGCTCGGCCTTGATCCGGCCGAGGACCTCCTCGCCGTTGGAGGCCTCGCGGATCGCGGAGGTCGCGAACGCCAGGGTCTCCTGGACGCCCTTGTCCTCGGCGATCTCCAGGGCCTCGGCGACGAGCCGGTGGAGGGTCTCGATGCCCTCCTCGGAGAGCGCGTGCCCGTCGACGAGGTGTTCGGCGAGGCGCAACTCGGTCTTGTGGGAGTAGGCCGGGAGCGGTCTCCCGCCCTGGTGCGCATCCATGACGAGGAAGTGCACGGTGTTGGATCCGATGTCGAGGACGCCCAGTCTCATGTGTCGAAAATATCGAATGAACCTTTCCCGCAGGTGAACTCGGGTGGCGAGGTTCACGTTCCCTCTGGGACAGAAGATGCACAAAACACCTGAAACGGGGTATGAAGATCAACGTGAGTGATTTCCTCGTCGTGGCGAACCGCCTGCCTGTGGACCGTTTCGTGGGCCCCGAGGGCGAGGTGGGATGGCGCCGCAGCCCCGGTGGCCTGGTCACCGCGATCATGCCGCTGATGCGGGGCAGGGACGGCGCGTGGATCGGCTGGACGGGCTCGGCGGACGAGGAGGTCGCGCCGTTCACCGACGAGGGCCTGTACCTCGTGCCGGTCCCCCTGTCCGCCGAAGAGGTCGAGCTGTACTACGAGGGCTTCTCCAACGCCACCCTCTGGCCGCTCTACCACGACGCCGTCGCCCCGCCCGAGTACCACCGGCGCACCTGGGACGCCTATGTCCGGGTCAACCGCCGCTTCGCCGAGGCCACCGCCGAGGCCGCCGCGCAGGGCGCCACCGTCTGGGTGCAGGACTACCAGCTCCAGCTGGTGCCCCGGATGCTGCGCGAGCTGCGCCCCGACCTCAAGATCGGCTTCTTCCTGCACATCCCGTTCCCGCCGGTGGAGCTCTTCCAGCGCCTGCCCTGGCGCAGGGAGATCATCGAGGGCCTGCTCGGCGCCGACCTGGTGGGCTTCCAGCTCTCCTCCGGCGCCGCCAACTTCGTGCGGATGGCCCGCCGCGTGCTGGACGTGCGGGCGCAGAGCGGCCGGATCCAGTACGAGGGCCGCACCGTCCAGGCCAGGTCCTTCCCCATCTCGGTGGACGTCGGCGAGCTGGAGGACCTCATCTCCCGGCCCGAGGTGCAGGAGCGGGCCGACATGATCCGCTACGAGCTCGGCGAGCCCGAGCGCATCCTGCTGGGCGTGGACCGGCTCGACTACACCAAGGGCATCACCCAGCGCCTGGAGGCGTTCGGGGAGCTGCTGGCCGACGGCGAGCTCAAGCCGGGCGAGGCGGTGTTCGTGCAGATCGCCACCCCGAGCCGGGAGCGGGTGGAGCAGTACCAGATCCTCAAGGACGACATCGAGCAGCAGGTCGGCCGGATCAACGGGGAGTTCGCCCAGCTCGGCTCGCCGGTGATCAACTACATGCACACCAGCTACGACCGCGCCGAGCTGGCCGCCCTCTACCTGGCCGCGGACGTCATGGTGGTCACCCCGCTGCGGGACGGCATGAACCTGGTGGCCAAGGAGTACGTGGCCTGCCACAAGGACCTGCAGGGCGCGCTGGTGCTCAGCGAGTTCGCCGGGGCGGCCCCCGAGCTGCGCCGCGCCTTCCTGGTCAACCCCTACGACGTGGACGGGCTGAAGCGCACCCTGCTGGCCGCGATCCGGGGCGAGCCCCTGGACCTGCAGCGCAGGATGCGCGCGATGCGGCGCCGCGTGGTGGACTACGACGTGGGCCGCTGGGCGGAGACCTTCCTGGGCGCCCTGTACGACGAGGGCGGCGCGGAGTCCGCGGACGAGGCGGCTGAGACGGCCGAGGCCGCCGAGCCGCTGGCCTAGCCCGCGGCCGCCGCGTTCTGGGCGTCTATCGCCTTCCTGAGCGCCGTGGGCAGCGGCCCGGTGCGCGCCTTCAGGTCCGCGAGCCGCCGCTTGTGGGTGCGCCGGGCGCCGCGGTCCAGGATGTTGCGCAGCCTTCCGGCCTCGGCGAGCGCGACGAGGGCCGCGTCCGCGGGGTCGATCCGGGGCAGCGGGTCGCGCAGCGCGGCCGTCACCCGGTGGTGCAGCCTCCCGGGCAGCCGGGCGTCGCGCGGGGTGATGCGGCGGGTGGGGAACACGCCCAGGATCTTGTGCTTCTCCACCCGCACCCATCCCCCGTCGGCGAGCTGGTCGCGGACGGCCGCCGCCGTCTGCCGGGCCCTGCGGCCCACCCAGTACTGCCACCTGTGGCGCCGGGCGGACGACAGCTCCTCCAGCACCGCCTCCAGGACGGGGTCGTGGCAGGGGTGGCGGACCGCCACGACGGCGCGGCCCTTCTCGTCGCTCAGGTGGCCGGCCAGGTAGAGGTCGGCCAGGGCCGCGGCCCGCACCAGCTCGTTGAGGTGGACGCCCATGGGGGGCCTGCCGCGCTCGGGGTCGAGGGCCAGGAGGTAGATCCGCTGCGGGAGGGTGTCGGGCAGTTCCACGGTCATTCCTCTTCTCGTTCTTCCTCTGGGTTCTCCGGTTGCTGCTTCTCTCGGGCGGAGGCCCGGGTGGGACGGCCCGGGCCCCGCATCTTCCCCACTCCCGACGGCAGCCTGCCCGCGTCGGACAGGGCGCGGCGCAGCAGGAACTCGATCTGCGCGTTCGCGCTGCGCAGCTCGTCCGAGGCCCAGCGCGCCAGCGCGTCGTACACCGCCGGGTCGAGCCGGAGCAGGAGCTTCTTCCGTTCGGTCGCCATGGGCTTCGCTACGCGTAGAGGGTTCCGGTGTTCACCACGGGCTGGGCGTCCCGGTCCCCGCACAGCACGACCAGGAGGTTGCTGACCATGGTGGCCTTGCGCTCCTCGTCCAGTTCGACGATCTCGTCCTCGGCGAGCCGGGCCAGCGCCATCTCCACCATCCCCACGGCGCCCTCGACGATGCGGCTGCGGGCGGCGACGATCGCGGTGGCCTGCTGGCGGCGCAGCATCGCCTGGGCGATCTCCGGCGCGTAGGCCAGCCGGGTGAGCCGGGACTCGGTGATCTCCACGCCGGCCGCGGCGACCCTGGCGCCGATCTCCTCGCTGAGCCGGGCGGTGATCTCCTCGGCGTTGTCGCGCAGGGACAGGCCCGGACCCTCGTGGGTGTCGTAGGAGTAGCTGTTGGCGATGTGCCGGACGGCGGTCTCGGTCTGGATCGCGACGAACTCCACGAAGTCGTCGACCTCGAAGACGGCGCGCGCGGTGTCCTTGACCTGCCAGACAACGACCGCGGAGATCTCGATCGGGTTGCCGTCCAGGTCGTTGACCTTCAGGACGTCGGTCTCGTGGTTGCGGATCCGGGTGGAGACCCGGCGCCGCTCGGTGAGCGGGTTGACCCAGCGCAGCCCGTCGGTGCGCACGGTGCCGGTGTAGCGGCCGAGCAGCTGCAGCACGCGCGCCTCGCCGGGGGCGACGGCGGTGAGGCCGACCGAGACGATCAGGGCAGCGACGAAGACCAGGCCGCCCGCGACCATCAGGACGGGGGCGAGCGCCCCTCCCTCACCGTCGCCGAGCATGACCGCGCCCGCGACGAAGGCGACGACGCCGACGACCACGCCGGCCACCACCCCGCCCAGGACGGGCCAGCCCGAGGCGCCGAAGGCGATCCGCTCCCGCGTCTGCGGGACCGGGGGGTTCGCGAGCTCGCTCATGAAGGTTCTCCTCATCTGTGGCTGATGTCTAGAACCTAGCAAAGTGATATCACTTTTTCAATCGGGGATCCGGGGCAGCGAACCGGCCTCCTCCACCAGGAACTCGCGGAGCCGCTCCGGCCACAGCGCCAGCCCGGCGAAGGCCTCCCCCCGGCACGGGAACCGCTCGACCTCGTATCCGCCCCGCTCCGGGTCGTCGAACTCCGGCCCGCAGCGCAGGGAGAGGTCCATCGTCTCCAGCCGCCCCAGGAAGAACCGGTGCACGTAGTCGGCCTTCGGACGGTGCTCGGTGTAGGTGAAGACGGCGTGCAGCGGCCCTGCGGTCGCGCCGAGCTCCTCCATCAGCTCCCGCCGGGCCGCCGCGCGCATGTCCGGGTCGTCCGGCTCGACCTTGCCGCCGGGCGTCGTCCAGTACGGCGGGACGCCCGGCCGCGTCCGGCGGAACAGCAGGAGGTCCGCCCCGTCCAGCAGCAGGACCCGCGCCTTGCGCACGACCGGCCGCCGCGGCGGCTCCACTCCCCGCAGCACGTACCCCGCGGCGAATCCGCCCCGTTCGGCCGCCTTGGCCGCCCGCACCCGCTCCAGCTCCGCCGCCCCGCAGCCGATCCCGTCCGCCAGCGCCAGCACCACCTCCAGCAGGTCGGCCAGCTCGCCGGGCGAGGGGTCGTCGGCGAACTCGTCGGCCTCCTCGTACAGCTTGGCCAGCAGCAGCCCGCGCAGCGCGGACCGGTCGGCGACACGGATGTCGGGCTCCTTTCCGGCCTGCCGCATGAGCTGTGGGATCAGGTCGCGGACGAGCTTCTCCCTGCGGGAGGAATAAGAATCACGCATCTGTGGGGGCTCTTTTCTCGTGGTTTTTGTCATTCAAGGCTAAATACCTGGGTCGTAACCCGTGGTACTTTTCACGCCGAACCGGATTCCGGAGGTCTCATGCACCGCGTCGTCATCACCGGGATGGGCGTCAAGAGCCCGGCGGGGAGCACCGTCCAGGACGCCTTCTCGACAGTACTGTCGGGTAAGTCCACGGCCGTTCACCTGCCCGAACTGCTCGACGCCGGGGTACCGGTGACCTTCGGCTGCCCGGTGAGCGGGTTCGCTCCCCAGGAGTACTTCCCCCCGCACCGGCTGCGCCACCTGGACCGGCCCACCCGGCTCGCCGTCGCCGCCGCGGTCGACGCCTGGGCCGACGCCGGGCTGGACGGCCCGCTCACCGAACCCGGCGAGCGGGCCCGCGGCGGCACCTACGTCGGGACGGGCGGCGCGCACATCGCCCACACCGCCGAGCTGGGCACCCTGCCCAGGGAGCGCCTGCCGGTGGCCTCCGTGCCGATGATCATGCCGAACGCCACCGCCGCGCGCATCTCCATCCGGCACGGGCTCCAGGGCCCCTGCCTGACCTTCGCCTGCGCCTGCGCCAGCGGGTCCGTCGCGCTGGGCGAGGCGATGACGGCCATCCGATACGGGCGGATCGACCGCGCCCTCGCCGGCGGGGTGGAGGCGATGCTCACCCCGTTCGCGGTGGCGGCCTTCGCCCGCATCAGCGCGCTGTCCCGGCGCGGCGACGCCCCGCACGAGGCGTCGCGGCCCTTCGACCGCGACCGCGACGGGTTCGTCATGGCCGAGGGCGCCGCCTTCCTGGTGCTGGAGCGCGCCGACCTCGCCGAGGCGCGGGGCGCGCGGATCTACGGCGAGCTCGCCGGCTACGCCGCGGGCGCCGACGCCGGGCACATCGTGCAGCCGCTGGAGGACGGGGAGGTCGCCGCCCGGACGATGCGGGCGGCCCTGGAGGACGCCCGCATGGCCCCCGGCGACATCGGCCACGTCAACGCGCACGCCACCGCCACCTTCCACAACGACCGCGCCGAGGCCCGCGCCATCGCGAGCTGCTTTCCCGCCGGCTCGCCTCCGGTCACCGCCACCAAGGGCGTCACCGGCCACCTGATGGGCTCGGGCGGGGCGGTCGAGGCGGTCTTCGCGCTGCTGTCCGCCCGCGCCGGGCTCGTCCCGCCGACCGCCAACTTCACCGGCGGCCCGGACGCCGAGCCGATCGACGTCGTCCACGGCGCGCCCCGGCGGATCCCCACCGCGCCCGTCCTGTCCAACTCGTTCGGTTTCGGCGGTCACGACGCGACGCTCGTGCTGGTGCCGGCGGAGAGCTGACCGTCAGGGGACCGGCATTTGCGCAGAGTAAGGGATCGGCTCTTATCCGCTTCTTATACTTGAACCTTCAAGATATTGCTTGAAAGCTCAAGTAAATCCCCCGCGCGGACGGAGACGAGACCACACCATGAGCCGCTCCCCGAAGGCATGGATCATCGGCGGCATCGCCGCCCTGCTGCTGGCGTTCGTCGTGGCGCCCTTCATCTACACCCAGTTCGTCGCGAGCGACGCGCCCGAGGAGCTGAGCGTCGGCACCGCCCCGCCGAGCGCCGCCGCCGGCGAGGCCGCCCCCGCGGACGGCGCCTGGAAGGTCGGCCCCGGCTCCCAGGCCGGCTACCGCGTCAAGGAGGTGCTGTTCGGCCAGGACGTGGAGGCCGTGGGCCGCACCTCCCAGGTCACGGGCGACCTGACGATCTCCGGCGCGTCGGTGAGCGAGGGCTCCTTCACCGTCGACATGGCGAGCGTCAAGAGCGACGAGGCGCGGCGGGACGGCCAGTTCAACGGCCGCATCATGGACACCGCCGCCCATCCGACCTCCACGTTCACCCTGACCGAGCCCATCGCGCTCGGCTCCGTCCCCGCCGTGGGCGCCAAGGTCGAGGCCGAGGCCACCGGCGAGCTGACCCTCAAGGGGCAGCGCAAGGAGGTCGCCTTCAAGGTGACAGCCTCCCGCACCGCCGCCGACGCCTTCGAGGTGAGCGGGCGGATCCCGGTGGTCTTCACCGACTACGGCATCGACAACCCCAGCTTCCCCGGCATCGAGGTCGAGGACGACGGCCAGGTGGAGTTCCTGCTCAAGTTCACCCGCTGACCCCTCCCGCCGCCGCACGGCCCGCGCCCCCACCCCGGTGCGCGGGCCGTCCGCGTTGCGCGGAGGCACGGCGAACCCGTACAGTCTTTTCCTACCGGTTTGATTGGTTTAGTAGGGAGAAACGGTGCTACGAGCCTTCGCACTCCGCGCGGGCGGGGTCCTGGCCCTCCTCGCCCTGTGGTGGGCGGTGGCGGCCGCCGGGATCTGGTCCGAGGTCTTCGTCCCGAAGCCCTCGTCGGTGTGGAACAGCCTCATCGAGACCTGGCGGGACGGGTACGCCGGCCACCCGCTGTGGGAGCACCTGGGCATCAGCCTGCGGCGCATCCTGCTCGGCAGCCTCTACGGCGTCCTCGGCGGCGTCGCCGTCGGCCTGCTGATCGGGCTGGTCCCCACGGTGCGGGCGCTGCTCGGGCCGCTGGTGACGTTCGTGCGCACGCTGCCTCCCCTCGCCTACTTCAGCCTCCTCATCATCTGGTTCGGCATCGACGAGACGCCCAAGGTCGTACTGCTGTTCGTCGCGGCGCTGCCGCCGGTCGCGGTCGCCACCGCCGACGCGGTGCGCGGCGTGCACGAGGACTACGTGCACGCCGCGCGCTCGCTGGGGGCCAGCCGCCGCCAGATCCCCTTCCTCATCGTCCTTCCATCGGCGCTGCCCGAGCTCATGACCGGCATCCGGGTCGCGGTCGGCGTCGCCTACACCACCGTCGTGGCGGCCGAGACCGTCAACGGGGTGCCCGGCATCGGCGGCATGATCCGCGACGCCCAGCGCTACAACCAGTCGGACGTCGTGGTGCTCGGGCTGCTGGTCATCGGCGCCTCCGGGCTCCTCATCGACGGCCTCCTCCAGCTCACCGAACGCAGGCTCGTGCCCTGGCGCGGCCGGGCCTGACCCCCTCCCCCACCACACCCCTCGAAAGAAGCACCACCGTGAAACTGAAGTCGCTGGCCGCGGCCGCCTCCCTCCTCCTCGGGCTGACCGCCTGCTCCTCCGCCGACGGCTCCGGCGGCGCCAACCCCGACGGCTCTCCCCAGGAGCTGCGCATCGCCTACCAGCTCATCCCCAACGGCGACCTCATCGTCAAGGACCAGAAGTGGCTGGAGGAGGCGCTGCCCGACACGAAGATCACCTGGTCGAAGTTCGACTCGGGCGGCGACGTCAACACCGCGGTCATCGCGGGGTCGGTGGACATCGGCCTGGCCGGCAGCAGCCCGGTCAGCCGGGGGCTCTCCGCGCCGCTGAACATCGCCTACAAGGTGCCGTGGATCTTCGACGTCATCGGCGAGAACGAGGCGCTGGTGGCCAGGGACGCCGACTCCGTGGCCGGGCTCAAGGGCAAGAAGATCGCCGCGCCGTTCTCCTCCACCACCCACTACAGCCTGCTGGCCGCGCTGCAGGACGCCGGGCTGAAGGAGGGCGACGTCAGCCTCGTCGACCTCGAACCGCAGGACATCCAGGCGGCCTGGACGCGCGGCGACATCGACGCCGCCTACGTGTGGACGCCGGTGCTGGGCGAGCTGCAGAAGGACGGCAGGACCCTCGTCACCAGCAAGGAGCTGGCCGCCAAGGGCAAGGTGACCGCCGACCTCGCGGTGGTGCGCACCGAGTTCGCCGACACCTACCCCGAGGCGCTGACCACCTGGCTGCGGCAGCAGGACCGCGCCGTGAAGCTCGTCCGCCAGGACAAGGCCGCCGCGTCCGCCGCCGTCGGACGCCAGCTCAACCTCTCCCCCGAGGAGGCCGGACGGCAGATCGACCAGCTCGTCCTGCTCGACGGCGAGGAGCAGCAGGGCGCCGACCACCTCGGCACTCCCGCGGCGCCGGGCGCACTGGCGCAGACCCTGCGCAGCACCGCCGAGTTCCTGCAGACGCAGGGCAACGTGGACGCGGTGCCCGAGCTGACCGCCTTCCAGAAGGCGCTGGCCCACGACGCGCTCGCCGAGGCGTTCGGTGGCTGAGTCCGCCACGCCCGCGGTGGAGCTGAGCGGCGTCTCCCTCGCCTACGGGGGCGCCGCGACCGGGTGCTCGCGCTCGGCCCGGTGGACGCCCGGATCGCGGCGGGGGAGTTCGTCGTCATCGTCGGGCCCTCCGGCTGCGGCAAGAGCACCCTGCTGCGGCTCGTCGCGGGGTTCGCCCCGCCCACCGAGGGCGCGGTGCTCGTGGACGGGGCGCCGGTCGCCGGGCCGGGCCCCGACCGGGGCGTGGTCTTCCAGCAGCCCCGGCTCTTCCCGTGGCTGAACGTGCGCCGCAACGTGGAGTTCGGCCTGCGCACGACCGGCGTCCCCAAGGCCGAGCGCAAGGGCAGGTCGGCGGAGCTGCTGGAGCTCGTCGGCCTGGGCGACGCCGCCGCGCGCCGCCCGTACGAGCTGTCCGGCGGGATGCAGCAGCGGGCGGCCATCGCCCGCGCGCTGGCGCCCGACCCGGCGATCCTGCTCATGGACGAGCCGTTCGCGGCGCTCGACGCGCTCACCCGCGAGCGGCTCCAGGAGGAGATCCGCCGGATCTGGCAGGCCACCGGCAAGACCGTCCTGTTCGTCACGCACAGCGTCGACGAGGCGGTCTTCCTGGGCACCCGGATCCTCGTGCTCAGCAGGCGGCCCGGCCGCATCGCGCTGGACCGCTCCTCCGAGCTGCCCCGCGCCGCGGACCCGCACACCCATCCGTCCTTCCTCACGCTGCGTGAGGAAGTCGCCGCGGCCGTCCGGGACGCCGCGGCCTGATCGCGAAGAAGGAGCACCTCCGATGCGCTTCCACTGGTTCCTACCGACGACCGGTGACGGCAGCGGCGTCCGCGCCGCCATCATGGACACCGACCGCGGCCTGTCGTCCGACCGGCCCGCGAGCGTGCGCTACCTGTCGCAGGTGGCGCGGGCCGCCGAGGACGCCGGGTTCGAGGCGGTGCTCACCCCCGTCGGCGCGGGCTGCCCCGACCCGTGGATCGTGTGCTCGGCGGTCGCCCAGCACACCGAGCGCGTCAAGATGCTCGTGGCGTTCCGGCCCGGCTTCGCCCTGCCGACCCTGCTGGCCCAGCAGGCGCAGGCCTTCCAGGAGGTCTCCGGGGGGCGGCTGGCGCTCAACGTCGTCACCGGCGGCGACCCCGTCGAGCAGCGCTCCTACGGCGACTTCCTCGACCACGACGCCCGCTACGCCCGCACCGACGAGTTCCTGGACGTGCTGAAGCGCAGCTTCACCGGGGTGCCGTTCGACCACGCGGGCGAGCACTACCGCATCGAGGGCGGGGGTCTGCGCGAGCCGCTGGAGCAGGTGCCGGAGCTGTACTTCGGCGGCTCCTCCCCCGCCGCCGAGCGCGTCGCCGCACGGCACGTGGACACCGCGCTCACCTGGGGCGAGCCGCCGTCGGCGGTCGCCGGCAAGGTGGCGCGGCTCAAGGAGGGCGCCGCCGCGCTGGGCCGGACGCTGCGGGTCGGCCTGCGGGTGCACGTGATCGCCCGCGACACCTCGGCCGAGGCGTGGGCGGCGGCCGACCGGCTGCTGGCGGGCATGGACCCGGCGCGGATCGAGGCGGCGCAGCGGCGCTTCGCCCGCTACGACTCCGTCGCCCAGCGCGCCATGACCGAGCTGCACGGCGGCGACACCCGGGACCTGGAGATCTCGCCCGGCCTGTGGGCGGGGGTGGGCCTGGTGCGCGAGGGCTCGGGCACCGCGCTCGTCGGCTCCTACGAGGAGGTCGCCGGGCTGCTGCGCGAGTACGCCGAACTCGGCATAGAGGAGTTCATCCTGTCCGGCTGGCCCCATCTGGAGGAGGCGTACCGGGTCGGCGAGAACATCGTGCCGAGGCTGGCCCCGGCGGCGGTCTGAGCCGGCGGCTCAGTCGTCCACGTCGGCGAAGACGTCGTGGTCGCTCCAGTCCGCGGCGTCGCCGCGGGCCGTGCCCACTCCGGCGATGCCCACCGCCACTCCGGTCAGCGCCGCGAAGGCGGCGGCTCCGGCGACACCGGTGAGGATCCTGCGTCCGGTCATCGTCGGTCTCCTTCGACTCGGGTCCTTCGGCTTCCCCCGACGACTCCACGGTGACGGACGTCACCCCCGGGTGTCAATGAACGCTACTGGACCGTAATCCTGCGCCGTAAGGGTGAGGAAATGTAAAAATGTTAACTAAATACTTAATCCCCCTGGTTCCGGAGGAACTTTGCATCCCGTCGCCCGCATGACGACGTTCCCCGCCGCCCTCCTGCTCGCCGCCGGCGTGCTGCCCGCCGCTCCCGCCCTGGCGGAACCCGCCCCCGCACCGGTGTCCCGGAGCTTCGGGCAGCCGGGGGAATGGACGGCCGCGCGGATGCGCCGGGCCGAGGCCAACGCGCGCGACCTGCCCCTGCGGCAGGCGAAGCCCCGGCCCGGCAAGGTCTCTCCGGTCGCCAAGGCCGTGGTCGCCCAGGGCCACCGCAAGGCGCCGCTCAAGCAGATCGGCCGCCTCTACATGACCGACGCGCAGGGGCAGGTGTCCAGCTGCACCGGCACGGTCGTCAACACCGCCTATCCCGAGAAGGGCGAGGGCAACGGCAGCGTCCTGCTCACCGCCGCGCACTGCCTGGAGAGCCCGGAGGACGGCTGGTACGCCGAGTCCGTGGTGTTCGCGCCGGACCTGGACCGGGAGACCGCCCCCCACGGGCTGTGGAACGGGTACCGGGCGCTGATGTGGTCGCCGTGGACCAGCCGCGCCGACCACGCGTACGACTACGCCTTCCTCGCGGTGGCCCGGCAGGACTCGGGCACCCTCCAGAAGCGGACGAAGGGGCAGAGCCTGCGCTTCGACGCGAAGAAGAAGCGGATGTGGCTGCGGGCGTACGGGTACGCCGCCCAGTACTCCCCGCACGAGAAGGACTACCCCGAGGGCGGCAGCGTCCTGCGCATGTGCAAGGGCCGGACCGGCTCCGTCGTGTACGACGTGGGCAGGTTCCACACGCTGAAGTGCAACCTGTCCCACGGGGCGAGCGGCGGACCGCTCGTCACCGACGTGAAGAAATCCGGGTACGGGCGGATCGTGGGGGTGGTGAGCTTCGGCCTCAAGGGCGGGACCAGGCTCCACAGCCCGGTCTTCGACAAGCGGACCAAGGAGCTCTTCTTCAAGATCCGCAAGGTGCGGACGCCGCTCCAGGAGGCGCCGCCCGCCCAGGACCTCGTGCGCGTGCGGTGAGGACTACAGCACCCGGAAGGTGAGCCCCGCCCGCTGAAGGCGGTCGATCAGCGCCTGCCCCATGGCCTGCGCCGTGGTGACCTGTCCGGAGGTCTCCGGCAGGTCGTCGTGCAGCAGGCACAGCGCGGACTCCGCGAGCATCTTGGCGGTCTCGGTGTAGCCGGGGTCGCCTCCGGCCACCTCGGTGTTGACCGACCGGCCGCCGCCCTCGCCGTGGAAGCGCACCCGGAACCAGTTGCGCGCGCGCTGCTCCGCCGAAGGTCCGTCGCCCGGCTTCTGCCGCAGCATCTCGCGCAGCCCGCCGTCTCCGCCGAGGCTCCCGTTCCGGGTGAGCGCGAGGAAATGCCCGTAGGTGAAGTCCGGCCCGTACCGCTCCAGCGCCCGTGCGCTGCGGACGACCACCTGCGGGTCGAGGGTGGGCAGCGGGACGGCGAATCCGCCGCGCAGCCGGGTGTGCGGCAGGGGGTTGCGGGCGATCCGGGCGCGGCGGCCTTCGGGCATCGGCTCCATGCGCGAACGCGCCCGCGCGGCGCGCAGCCCGGTGAGGGGGTCGAAGATGACGCCCTTGGCCGAGGCGATGGTGCCGCCCGAGGCGCTGCCGCTGGCGCTGACGAATCCCTCGACGCGCAGCGGCACGCCCTCGGGCAGCTGCTGGACGGTGAAGAACGCGCCCAGGTCGTGCGGGATGGAGTCGAAGCCGCACGCGTGCACCAGGCGCGCGCCCGACTCCACGGCGCGGTGGTGGTGGCGCACGTACATGAGGTCGACGAACGCCGGTTCGCCGGTGAGGTCGATGTAGTCGGTGCCGTTCTCGGCGCACGCCTCGACCAGCGGTTCGCCGTACTTCAGGTAGGGCCCGACGGTGGAGATGACGAGCCGGGCGCTCAGGGCCAGCTCCTCCAGGGACGCGGGGTCCTCGGAGTCGGCGTGCAGCAGCGGGACGTCCACGCCGAGCCGCTCGCGCACCGCCTCCAGCTTGGCGCGGTCGCGCCCGGCCAGCGCCCACCGGGTCTTCCCCGCGTGCCCGGCGAGGTACTCCGCGGTCAGTCCTCCGGTGAAACCGGTAGCCCCGTAGAGGACCACGTCGTACTCCCGCTCACGCTCCATGCGACGTTCCTTCCCCATTTCCCCCACATCTATTGACACAATATCTATCAACTACCGCTCAAGTAGCCCGAAGCGCCCTTCTCCTTAACGGACGGGCAGGATCAGCGGCCTGCCGCCGCGAGGATGCGGCAGCACCTCGATCGGGTGCTCGTAGACCTCCGACAACAACGCCGCGGTCAGCACCTCCTCCGGCTCCCCGCACGCCGCCAGCCGCCCGCCCGCCAGCACCGCCACCCGGTCGGCGTGCGCGGCGGCCAGCGCCAGGTCGTGCACCACCGCGACGACGGCCCTGCCCTCGGCGGCCCTGGCGCGCGCCACGGTGAAGACCAGCTCCTGGTGCCGGATGTCCAGTGCCGCCGTCGGCTCGTCCAGCAGGATCACCGGGGTCCGCTGGGCCAGCACCCGCGCCAGCGCCACCCGCGCCTGCTCGCCCCCCGACAGCGACGGGTAGGGCCGTTCGGCGAACGCCGTCACGTCGGTGTCGCGCATCGCCTGCGCCACCGCCTCGTCGTCCTCGTCCTCCAGCGGGGTGCCCGCCCAGGGCGCCCTGCCCATGCGCACCACCTCCGCCACCGTGAAGGAGAACGCCAGCGCGTGGCTCTGGGTGAGGAACGCCCGGCGCATCGCCAGCTCCACCGGGCGCCACGACACCGCGGGCCGCCCGTCGAGGACGATCTCGCCCCCGGCCTCCAGGTCCCCGCACACCGCGGCCAGCAGGGTGGACTTGCCCGCGCCGTTCGGACCGACCAGCGCCAGCACCTCCCCCGGCCGCACGTCCAGGTCCACGCCCTCCAGCACGGCGCGCCCGCCGCGCCGGACGTTCACCCCCCGCATCCGCAGGTCGACCCCGGAACCGGGCAGCAGCACCGGGTTCCTGCGCAGCGGGTTCATCCCCAGCCCCCCGACTCGGCACGCGTACGGCGCAGCAGCCAGAAGAAGAACGGCCCGCCGACGACGGAGGTGAGGACGCCCAAGGGAAGCTCCTGGTAGTCGAGTGCGGTGCGGGCGACGAGGTCGGCCGCGACCAGCAGGGCGGCGCCGCCCAGCGCGCTGGCCGGCAGCAGCACCCGGTGCCCCGGTCCGGCGACCATCCGGACGAGGTGCGGCACGACCAGGCCGACGAAGGCGATGATGCCGCTGAAGGCGACCGCGGCGGAGGTGAGCAGCGCGATGAGCACGATGCCGTGGAACCGCAGCCGCTCGACGTCGACGCCCAGGTGCCGGGCGCTGCGCTCGCCCAGCGCCAGCAGGTCCAGCTTCCGGGCGTACGCGCACGCGATCGCGCAGCCGGCGACCGCCGGCGGGGCGACGACCGCGACCGACTCCCAGGTCGCGCCCGCCAGGCTGCCCAGCTGCCAGGAGGTGATGGCGCGCAGCGCGTCGTTGCTCGACATGAACAGCAGCAGGCCCAGCAGCGCGGTCGAGACGGCGTTGACGGCGATGCCGGTCAGCAGCAGCGTCACCACCTCGGTCCGTCCGTTGGAACGTGACATCACGTACACCAGCAGCGTGGTGAGCAGGCCGCAGACGAACGCCAGCGCGACGACCGTCCAGCCGCCCAGCCCGGTCAGGCCCAGCACGATGACGGCGGCCGCGCCCACGGCCGCGCCCGAGGAGACGCCGATGACGCCGGGCTCGGCCAGCGGGTTGCCGAAGACGCCCTGCATGAGGGCGCCGGCGCAGCCCAGCGCCGCTCCGGTGGCGGCGGCCAGCACCACGCGGGGGAAGCGCACCACCCACAGGGTGTTCTCGCCCTGCGCCGCCTCCGGCAGCGGTCCGGCGTCGATCCCGAGCCGGTGCAGCAGCGAGCCGACGACCTGCGCGGGCGGGATGTCGACCTGCCCGCTGCCCGCCGCCAGCAGGCACAGCAGGACCAGCGCTCCGGTCAGGCCCGCCAGGAGTGCCGTGCCCCTCATGACGCGCAGGTCCGGTACACCGCGCCGGCCAGCGCCTCGATGGTCGATCCGGTGCGCGCGCCGAAGGTCAGCAGCGAACCGTCCCCGGCGTCCACGACGCGCCGGTTCTGCCCGGCCGGGGTCTGGGCGACGCCCGGCAGCCTCAGCAGTCCGTCGACGCCGCCGACCGACTCCAGGCCCGAGCTCAGCACGAGGATGACGTCGGGCGCGGCGTTGATGAGCCCCTCGCTGGTCAGCGGGCGGAACCCCTTCAGTCCCAGGGCGCTGCCCGCGTCCTCGGCGCCGATCGCCTCGATCATCGCGTCCGAGCCCGCGCCGCGGCCGCCCATGAGGTAGACGCCCGCCGTGCCCCGGAGGTAGAGGAACGCGATCCGCAGCGGGGCGGCGGCGGTGCCCTTCGGGCGAGCGGCGTCGATCTGCGCGGCGACCCTCTCGTTGAGCTTCCGCCCCGCCTCGGGCACGCCCAGCGCCTCGGCGACGGCGGTGATGTGGTCGTCGATCCGCTCCAGCGTCTGCTCGGCGTCGACCATGACCACGGGCACGCCCGACTGCCGGAGCTGGGTCAGCACCTCGGCCGGTCCGATGCTGGAGTCGGCGAGCACGACGGTGGGGTCGAGGCCGAGGATCGCCTCGGCCGACAGGTCGTGCCCCTGGGTGGTCACCAGCGGCTTGGCCGCGGCGGCGGGGAAGGTGGTGGAGGCGTCCCGGCCGACCACGCGGTCGCCCAGGCCGAGGCTGAAGACGATCTCGGCGAGCGAGCCGTAGAGGTTGAGCGCGAGGATGCGGCTGGTGTCCTCGACGGTGACGCTCGTCCCGTCCGCCGACCGCACGGTGGCCGGCAGAACGGGATCGGCGTCGGGTGCGACCGGCTCGACGTCCTCGGCCGTGCTCGTCGCGGAGGAGGGGCCGCAGTGGGCGTAGGGGTCGTTCCCCGCCGTCCGCGGCTCCGCCGCCCGCCCCCCGCAGCCTCCGGCCAGGAGCGCGGCGGCGACCAGTGCCGCGCTCCACCGGATGAGCGTCATGCCGCCGCCTTGCGCCTGCGGGCGAGCAGGAGTCCTCCCGCGCCCAGCACGACGACCGCCGCCGCGACCGATCCGCCGATCACCAGGGGCCCGTCGCCCGAGCCGCCGAACTCCACGGGCACGCGCACGTCCTGGGAGCGGTCCGAGCCGCGGGTGTGGTCGGCGCGGGTGACGACCGAGCACTCGACCTCGGCGCAGTCGAAGTCGCCGATCTTGCGCGTGGCGGCCAGCTTCACCTCGAACGTGCCGCCCTCGCCGTAGGCGATGGCCAGCTCCCGCCCGTACGGGGGCGGGTTGGAGGAGACCCACTGCGAGCCGCCGCCCGTTCCCGAGGTGTCGGCTCCGCCGCCGCAGGGGGTGGCCGGCCGGCCGGGCCCGGGGTCGCGGCACAGCGCGACGTAGACGCCCTTGGTCTCGTCGAAGCCCGAGCCGGTGACGGTGATGGTGTCGCCGTCGCTCAGGCTTGCGCTGGAGACGGTCAGGGTCTGGCCCTGGGCGCCCTTGGCACTGGCGCCCTCGGCGTACGCGGTGCCGGTCGCCGCGACGCCGGCCAGGAGGGCGGGCAGGAGCAGGAGCGGTGCGCGCCTCATGCGGCGGCGCTCCAGTCCACCGCGCCGAGCTCGTCGAAGATGGCGGTGTTGAGCCGGTAGGCGAGCTTCACCTCGCCGATGATGCGCCGCTGCTCCTCGGCGTCGAAGGGCGCCTCGTCGATGAGCACGCGGTAGGCGTCCTTGAAGGGCTTGGCCTTCAGGTCCGCGAAGCGGTAGAAGCTGGTGCCCTTGCCGTCCTTCAGGTCGTAGGCCCGCTCCACCATGCGGCCGATGATCTGGCCGCCGGACAGGTCGCCCATGTAGCGCACGTAGTGGTGGGCGAGGAAACCGCCGGACCAGGTGAAGGCGACCTCGCGGATGCGCGCGGCGTACACCTGCGCGGCGGGCGACTCCTCGACCCGCTCGGCCCATCCGGCTCCCAGGAGCTCGGCGAGATCGGCCTCCAGCGCGGGCTTGCGCACGAGCTCGGCGAAGACGAACCGGCCGGCGACCGGATGGTCCCGCATCGCCTCGGCCGCCTCCTCCAGCGCGGCGTAGACCGGGTGCAGGCGGGCGGTCAGCGCGGCGTACGCCGAGAGGGGGAGGTTCCCGTCCATGAGGTCGCTCATGTAGCCGTTGGTCTCCGCGTCGGCATGGTCCTGGACGCTCGCCTGCCGGAGCACGGTGGAGAAGGTCTCCCCTGAGGGACGGGTCATTCGGACACTACTCCTTTGTCGCAGTTTGGACTGTTTGACCAGTTGATCCACATTGGGGAGTACCTTAGCTTAGGCTCACCTAAGAAAAAATAGGTTAGCCTTACCTAACTGATCGGACCCGCATGAAATCCACGCGCAGTCAGGCGGCGGCCCTCGTGCTCGGCTCGGCCCTCGGCCTGACGGTCGCCACCGCCACCCCCGCCGCGGCGGCCTCCGTCCGCGTCACCCCCGCCGGCAGCCTGACCGCCGCGGGAGCGACCGTCACCGTCAGCGGCTCGGGCTTCGACGCCGCGGGCAACAACGGCTTCGGCATCTATGTGGTCTTCGGACCGAAGAAGGCGAACTTCTCCCAGGACGCGAACGCCTTCGGCGCGGCGCGCTGGGTCCACGTGAAGGGCGGGGGCGCCGGTCCCGGCCAGGCGGCCCTGGCCAAGGACGGCTCCTTCAGCACCACCCTGTCGGTGAAGGCGCGCTACACCGACGGCAACGGCGACGCCGTCGACTGCCTGAAGACCCCGTGCTACATCCTCACCTTCGCCGCGCACGGCTCGCCCGACCGCAGCCAGGACACCTCCACCCCGCTGACCTTCAAGGGGGTCCCCGCCGCGGACGACGGAGACGGCGGGGCCAAGCCCTCCAAGGCGGCCGCCGCCCCGTCCGCCAGCGCCTCCCCGAGCCCGGCGAAGACGGCCCGGACCACGGCGGGCAGCGCGCCGACGGACGGCACCCCCGTGGACGGCGCCGGCGCTCCCGCGCTCGCGGCGGCCGAAGAGGTGGAGGCGAGGACCATCTCCTCCTCCGACGCCGCACCCGCCTGGCCGTTCTGGACCGCCGTCGGCGCCGTCTTCGTCCTCGGCTTCGCCGCTCGCGCGTTCACCCGCCGCCGGCCCGCCCGGCGATGAGGCGGGGTCAGTGCCCGCGCGGTGCCACCCCGAGCGCCGCGCAGGCCTCCTGATACATGCGCACCACCTCGTGCCGCACCTGGACGCGGTCCTTCAGCGGCTCGCTCCAGGGCACGCGGACCTCGCGCCGCGCGCCGTCGGCGAGCACCGCCTCGAAGACGATCGCCTCGGCGTCCAGGCCGGTGTTCACCGCGCTGACGGCCTCGACGCCGCCCAGCGCGCGGCAGATGAGCACGTTGTCCTCGGCGTGGTCGCCGTTCATGTGCGCGGCGATGGCGGCGACGGCCTCAGGACCGAAGGGGAGGTCAGACATAACGGGGCCTTTCTGGCGTATACGGCACGAACCCGCTACGGTACCGCACGAGGGTTAGGTAAGGCTTACCTAACTCACGCACGATCGAAGGAGCACCATGCGCAACCGCGCACTCCCCGTCCTGGTGGGCACGGGCCTGGCCGTCTTCGGCCTGTCCTCCCCCGCGCTGGCCGCCGGTCCGGAACTCACCGTCAGCCCCGCGACCGGTGCGGCCCCCGCCGGGCAGACCCTGACCGTCAACGGCTCCGGCTTCACCGCCAACGCCCTGGGCGTCTACGTGGCCTTCGGGCCCAAGTCCGCCGACTACCACACCAACGCCGGCAACTACCAGAAGACCAAGTGGGTGCGCACGGGCGCCACCCCGTCCGCCGGACAGGACACCCTCAAGGCCGACGGCACGTTCTCCACCACGCTGGACATCTCGGCCTCCTACACCGACGGCAACGGCAACGCCGTCGACTGCCTGAAGACCCAGTGCTACGTCCTCACCTTCGCCGCGCACGGCTCCACCGACCGCAGCCAGGACACCTTCGTCCCGGTGAAGTTCACCGGGCAGGGCACCACCGACCCGGTCGACCCCACCGACCCGACGGACCCGACGGACCCGACCGAGCCCGGTGAGCCCGGCGAGCCCGGGAACGGCGGCTCCACCGCCGAGCAGACCATCACCGCCGAGGTCGGCCAGGGCGGCTCCCTCTCCCTGTCGGTCGCCGGCACGAACGTCAAGCTCGGCTCGGCGTCCCGGGGCGGCAACGCCACGGGCGACCTCAACACCGTCACGGTCACCGACACCCGCGGCACCGACGCCGGCTGGAGCCTGGTCGGCCAGGTCGGGGACTTCTCCTCGGCCGAGGGCCGCACCATCCCCGGCGCCAACCTGTCCTGGGCGCCCAGCGCCGCCACCGCGGGCGACGGCTCCCAGGGCCGGGCCGTCCCCGGCCCGGCGGTCACCGGACTCGACCAGGCGCGCACCCTCGGCTCGGCCGAGGGCGGGCTCAGCGGCGGGGTCTTCGACCTCGGCGCCGCCCTGGACCTGAAGGTCCCGGCGGGCGCCGCCGACGGCACCTACACCGGCACCCTGACCCTGACCCTCTCCTAAGCAGGACCGGGCACGGGATGAGGCCGATGACGACGCCCTCATCCCGTGTCCCCCCATTCTCCCCGGAGCACGTCCCATGTTGACCCCCTGGATCCTGGCCGCGAGCCTGGCGCTGGCCCCCGCCTCCGACTTCAGCTGGTCGGTCCAGCCGTCCGGTCCCCAGGGCCCCACCGGCCGCGACTACTTCACCTACACCGCGACGCCCGGCCGGCAGGTCCGCGACACCGTCGGCATCACCAACCGCAGCGACCGCAAGCTCACCTTCCGGCTGTACGCCACCGACGCCTTCAACACCGGAGACGGCTCCTTCGCCCTGCTCACCGCCGACAGGCAGCCCGTGGACGTCGGGACCTGGATCTCCCTGGAGAAGTCCACGCTGACGGTCAAGCCCGGCAAGCGGGTGGACGTGCCCTTCACTCTGAAGGTCCCGGCCAACGCCACGCCCGGCGACCACAGCGGCGGCGTCCTGGCCGCGGTCACCGAACAGGAGACGACCTCCGACGGCCGGCGCCTCAACGTCGACCGCCGTGTCGCCGCCCGTGTCCATCTGCGGGTCGCCGGCCCCCTCACCTCCTCCCTCCAGGTCGACCGCATCTCGGCCGACCACTCCGGGCCCGTGCTGGGCAAGCGCACCGTCAAGGTCACCTACCGGGTGCGCAACAACGGCAACGTGCGGCTGGCGGGAGACGCGCGCGTCTACGTCCACGGCCCCCTGGACTGGCCGCAGGGCTCCCCCGCCGAGCGGGAGATCCCCGAGCTGCTGCCCGGGTCCTCCTACACGTTCACCGACACCGTCTCCGGAGTGCTGCCCGCCGGCCCCATGCAGGCGGCGGTACGGCTCACCCCCACCGACCCGGGCGGGGTGTCGCCGTCCGGCCCCGCGCTGAGCACCCGCACCTCCGGCCTGTGGATGGTGCCCTGGACCGGGCTCGGCGTCCTCGCCCTCTTCCTCCTGCTGCTGGCGCGCCGCCGCAGGCCCGCCCGCCGCTAGTACCGGCCCGACGCATCCGGAAGCGACCGACTGAGATGGTGAAAGCGTGAAGACCCTCCTGCTGGCCCTGGCGCTGGCCCCCGCGCAGGCCCCGGGAGCGACGGTCGAGCTCGACCGCGACGAGGTGCGGATCGGGCAGACGGTGGCCGTGCGCCTCTCCGGCTGGCCGAGCGGGAACGTGGCGGTCGAACTGTGCGGCAACGAGGGGCGGCGCGGCAGCGCCGACTGCGCGGTCGCCTCCTCCGCCACCACCCACGTGGGCGCGCAGGGCACCGGGAACGTCCTGCTGACCGTGGTGAGACCGCCCGTGGGCTGCCCCTGCGTGGTGTCGGTGCGCCCGGTCGGCGGCGGCACCCCCCGGACCGCCCCCCTCACCGTCAGGGGCGCGGGCACCCTCACCCGGGCCGAACGCGACAAGGCCGCGCCCCAGGCGCCCTCGCTGGCCGTGACCCGGATCGCGCTGGAGGGCGGCGGCCTCACCGCGGCCTGGCTGGGCGGGGCGGCCGAGCGCACGCTCGTCTACACCGTGCGCAACGACGGCGAGGTCGCGGTGACCGACGCCCCGGTGACGCTCATGGCCGGCCGCTCCCCCGACCCGACCGGCATCCTGACCGCCCCCGCCCTGGGCACCCTGGCCCCCGGCGAGGAGCGCACCTACCGGGTGCCGGTCCGCTTCGGCCCCCCGGCCCTGGGCGACTACCAGGTGACCGGGCACATCGAGGGACTGGCCGGGGAGGTGTCCTTCACCGCCGAGACCTCCTCCTACCCCTGGACGTGGCCCGCGCTCGGCCTGCTGTTCGTCGGCGCCCGCACCGTCCGCGACCTGCGCCGCCGACCCGAGGAGCCGGCTCCCGTCCGCGCCGTCGGCGGCGTGAGCCTCACCTGCCCGCACTGCTCCGGCGAGGTCCTGCTGCGGGTCGACGGGGCTCCCGTGAAGGACGGGGCGCCCGTGAAGGAGGAGGCGCCGGTCTCCGATGGGCGGACGCCGGACGACGAGTCCACGACCGCTGCCACGACAGCCCTGCGGACCTACCCGGACTGAGGCGGCGCCGGACCGGGCGGCACGCGGACCGCCCTCAGGCGGGGCCGTCCGCGCGCAGGCGGCGGGCCAGCTCCGCCTCGCCCGCCGCGCGCATCGCCTCCACCGGCACGTCGGTGCGGCCGGTCATCAGCTCCACCTGGCGGACCGCCTGGTGCAGCAGCATCGCGTAGCCGCTGAGGACCCTGCCGCCGCGCGCCAGGACGGCGCGGGCCAGCGGGGTGGGCCACGGCGAGTAGACCACGTCGAAGACCGGCACGTCCGCCTCGGCCACCGGGCCGGTGAAGGGCAGCGCGCCCTCGCCGGGGAGGGTGGAGACCACCAGGCCGGTGTCCAGCAGGCCGGGCAGCTCCGCCAGGGGGACGGTCTTCACCGCGAGGCCGAAGCGCTCGCCCACCTCGGCCGTCTCGGCCGCCCGGGCGGGGGTGCGGACGGCCAGGACCGCCCGGCGCGCGCCGAGCCGCGCCGCCGCGGCGAGCATGGACGCCGCCGTGGCGCCGCCGCCCAGGACGACGAGCTCGTCCAGCTCGCGCACCCCGCCCTCGGCCAGGGCCGCCACGATGCCGTGCACGTCGGTGTTGTCGGCGATCCAGCGGCCGTCGCGCGGCACGAGGGTGTTGGCGCCGCCGACCTTCACCGCCAGGTCGCTGCACTCGTCCGCCAGCCTCAGCGCGGTGCGCTTCAGCGGCATCGTCAGGGACAGCCCGGCCCACGGCCCGGCCAGGAAGCCGGCCAGGCCGTCCTCGGCGCACTCGTGCGCCTCGTACTCCCACTCCGCCAGCCCCAGTGCCGCGTAGGCGGCACGGTGCAGGACCGGTGAGAGCGAGTGCCGGATGGGCGAGCCGAGCACGGCGGCACGGCGGGTCAGTCGCGATTCTTCTCGAGCCACTTGTCGAATTTCTTCTTCAGCCGGGCGAAGTCTTCCTCGGTCACCCCGAACTCGGTGATGTGGTTCTCCGGGTCGGTGGCGACGAAGAACATCCACTTGCCGGGCTGGGGATTGATCGCCGCCCTGATCGCCTCGAGACCGGGATTGCTGATCGGGCCCGGCGGCAGGCCGAGGTGCTCGTACACATTGTAGGGGGAGTCGATGTCCAGGTGCCCGTACCGCACGTCGATGGTCCGCTCGCCGTGCGCGTACATGACCGGGGTGTCGAACTTCAGGTACGTGTCGGCCTTGAGGCGGTTGTAGACGACCCGGGCGATCTTGCGCTGGTCCTCGGGCTTGCCGGCCTCGGCCTGGACCATGCTGGCGATCACCATGATCTCGCTGACCGTCCGGCCCTGCTTCTCGGCCCCGTCGGCGAGCTCGACCTTCTTGATCTCCTGGCGGAACCTGTCGACCATCATCTTCAGCAGCTGCTGGGCCGTGGCGTCCGGCGGCAGGTCGTACCGGCCGGGGAACAGGTAGCCCTCGACCTTCCCCTTGGCCGCCGCGGGCAGACCGAGCTCGTCGGGGTCGACCTTCTTGAACGACGAGACCGGGATCTTCGTGACCTTCGACAGCCGCTGGTAGATCTCCGAGGCCCACAGGCCCTCGGGCACGTCGATCACCCCGGAGCGCGCCTCGGGGCTGAGGATGAGCGCCACCGCCGCCTCCGCCGACATGTGCCGGCGCATCAGGTAGAAGCCGGGCTGGATCGACTGGACCTCCGGCTCGTCCTTGGCCGCGTTGACGAACGCCTTGGCGGACTTGACGACCTGGGCCCGCTCCAGGGTGGCGGCGATGGCGGAGGTGGACTCACCCGACTTCACCTCGACCGTGACCTTGCCGCCGCCTTCCCCCGTGTAGTCCGGCGGCCGCATGTACGCCTTCAGCTCGGTGTAGCCGAAGTAGCCGCCGCCGCCGACCACGACGAGGAGGAAGAGCAGCGAGGCCATCGCGGCCGCGCCGCTCCCCCTGCGCTTGCGTTCGCGCTTCTTCTGCTTCTCGCGCCGCCTGCGGCGGCCGCCGTCCGAGCGGACCACCGGATTGTCGTCCCGGGTCCGGTCCGCGTCCCAGAAGTCGGTGTCGCTCAATCTTTCCCCTTGACCGGCGCGCCCGGCGGGTTGCCGGTGAGCCGCTCGGAATCCAGCGCGGCCTGCAGCAGCACCGCAGCGGCGGCCTGGTCGATGACGCCGCGCTGGTTCTTGGCCTTGGTGCCTCCGGCCCGCAGGCCGCTGGCCGCGGTCACGGTCGTGAGACGTTCGTCATAGAGACGTACCGTACCCAAGGGGAGTTTCACTGCCAATCGCCGGGCGAAGGCGCGGGCCGACGCGGCGGCCTGCCCCTCCCGCCCGGACAGGTTCGTCGGCAGCCCGACGATGATCTCCAGCACCTCGTGCTCGGCGGCCAGGGCGAGGATCCTCGCCACAGCGCCCCGGCCGGCGCGCACGGTCTCCAAGGGGGTCGCCAGGATGCCGGCCGGGTCGCTGCGGGCCACGCCTATCCGCACACTGCCCACATCGACGGCCAGCCGTACACCCTGCCTCACTCCGAGCCCACCGCGTGTTCCACCACGTGCAGCGCCTCGGCGATCTTGGCGGGGTCGGCGCCGCCGCCCTGGGCCAGGTCGTCCTTGCCGCCACCGCCGCCGCCCAGCACCTTGGCCGCCAGCGAGACCAGCTTCCCGGCCTTGCGGCCCCGCTCGCGGGCGCGCTCGTCGACCGCGACGACCACGACCGGACGGTCCTTGGGCACACCGGTGATCATGACGACGGAGGGCCGGTCCTGGATCCGGGAGCGCACGTCGATCGCGAGCTTGCGCAGGTCGTCGGCGCCGGTGCCGTCGGGGGCGCGGTGCCCCACGAACGCGATGCCGCCGACGTCCTTGGCGCCCTGGGCCAGGCCCGCGGAGGCGGCCAGCACCTGCTCGGCGCGCAGGCGCTCCAGGTCCTTCTCGGCCTCGCGCAGCCTGGTCACCAGGCCCAGGACGCGCTCGGGCAGCTCCTCGCGGCGCGCCTTGACCTGGTCGGCGAGCTGGGAGACCAGCACGCTCTCGCGGGCCAGGAAGCGGAAGGCGTCCAGGCCCACCAGCGCCTCGACGCGGCGCACCCCGGCGCCGATGGAGGACTCGCTCATCAGCTTGATCAGGCCGAGCTGGCCCGAGCTGCCCACGTGGGTGCCGCCGCACAGCTCGCGGGAGTAGTCGCCGACCTCCACGACCCGCACCTCGTCGCCGTACTTCTCGCCGAACAGCGCCATCGCGCCCATCGCCACCGCCTCGGTCTGGCTGGTGGTGAACGCCCTGACCTCCAGGTCGTTGATGAGCACCTCGTTGACCTCGTCCTCGACGTCGCGCAGCACCGAGACCGGGACCGCGCCGGAGGCGGTGAAGTCGAAGCGGAAGCGGCCCGGGGAGTTCTCCGAGCCCGCCTGCGCCGCCGACTCGCCCAGCGCCGCGCGGAAGCCCTTGTGGACCATGTGCGTGGCGGTGTGCGAGCGGGAGATGGCCTGGCGGCGGGTCACGTCGATCTCGGCCAGCACGGTGTCGCCGGAGCGGGCCACGCCCGAGCGCACCCTCCCGCGGTGCACGATGAGGCCGGTCAGCGGCGACTGCACGTCGGTGACCTCGACCTCGGCGCCGCCCAGGAAGCGGATCACCCCGTGGTCGGCGAGCTGGCCGCCGCCCTCGGCGTAGAAGGGCGTGCGGTCCAGCACGACCTCGACGTCGGTGCCCTCGGGCGCCTCCACGACGTTGGCGCCGTTGACCAGGATGCCCACGGCCCGCGCCTCGGCGGTGAAGTCCCGGTAGCCCAGGAAGTCCACGGTCCCGCCGGTGCGCTCCAGCAGGTCGCCCAGCACCGAGACGTCGGCGTTGCCGGTCTTCTTCTCCTGGGCGTCGCGCTTGGCCCGCTCGCGCTGCTCGGTCATGAGGCGGCGGAAGCCCTCCTCGTCGACGGACAGGCCCTGCTCGGCCGCCATCTCCAGGGTGAGCTCGATCGGGAAGCCGTAGGTGTCGTGCAGCTTGAAGGCGTCGGCGCCGCCCACGACCTCGCGGCCCGAGGCGCGGGACTCCTTCACCGCGACGTCGAAGATGTTCTCACCGGTGCGCAGGGTGCGGGAGAAGCTCTCCTCCTCCGCGTCGATCACGGTGTGGATGTTGGCGGCGGTGCGGATGAGCTCGGGGTACTGCTCGCCCATCGCGCCGATCGCGGTGGCGGTCAGCTCGTGCAGCATCCCGCGCTCCTGGCCGCCCAGCAGCCGCAGCTTGCGCACGGCCCGGCGCAGGATGCGGCGCAGGACGTAGCCGCGGCCCTCGTTGGAGGGGATGATGCCGTCGGCGACCAGCATCATGCCCGAGCGCACGTGGTCGGCCACCACGCGCAGCGACACGTCGTCGGTCTCGTTCGCGCCGTAGCGCGTCTCGGTCAGCTGCGCCGCCCGGTCGAGGACCTTCCACATCGTGTCGGTCTCGTAGATGTTGTCGACGCCCTGCAGCAGCGCGGCCATGCGCTCCAGGCCCATGCCGGTGTCGATGTTCTTCGCCGGCAGGTCGCCCGCGATGTCGAAGTCGACCTTGCTGCGCACCTGGCTCAGCTGGTACTGCATGAAGACCAGGTTCCAGACCTCGAGGTAGCGGTCCTCGTCGGCCTCGGGACCGCCCTCGCGCCCGTGCTCGGGGCCGCGGTCGTAGTAGATCTCCGAGCAGGGGCCGCCCGGTCCGGGCACGCCCATGTGCCAGAAGTTGTCGGCCAGGCCGCGGCGCTGGATGCGGTCCATCGGGACGCCGACGTTCTTGTGCCAGATCTCGGCGGACTCGTCGTCGTCGTGCAGGACGGTGACCCAGAGCCTCTCCTCGGGGAAGCCGAAGCCGCCGTCGGACTGCGACCGGGTGAGGAGCTCCCAGGCGAAGGGGATCGCCTGCTCCTTGAAGTAGTCGCCGATGGAGAAGTTGCCCAGCATCTGGAAGAAGGTGGCGTGCCGGGTGGTCCGGCCGACCTCCTCGATGTCCGGGGTCCGCACGCACTTCTGGCAGCTGGTCATGCGCGGCGCCGGCGGGGTGCGCTGGGCCAGGAAGTAGGGCTTGAACGGAACCATGCCGGCGGGCACCAGCAGCAGCGTCGGGTCCTCGGCGATGAGGCTCGCCGAGGGCACGATGGTGTGCCCGTTCTGCTCGAAGTACCGCAGGTATCGGCGGGCGATCTCAGCCGACTCCATGTGTTCCGTCCTTGATGTCGTCGTGGTCGTCGTTGTGGTCGATGGCGCGCAGCTCGCGGGTCTCCACGGGCCGTGCCTGCAGGATCCGGATCGGCCTGTCCCGGCGGGGGTCCACCGGGGGCTCCTGGTCCAGCCGGATGGCCTCGTGCAGCTCGGCCTCGCGCTCGGCCATGTGCTCGCGCACCTCCTCGGCGAAGGCGCGCAGCCGCTCGCCGGTGGTGCTCCCGGTCTTCACCGCGTTCTCCACGGCGCGGACCGCGAGGTTCTCCGGGGTGAGGCTGCGGGCGAAGCGCATCGCCCTGCGCTGGGCGTACAGGGCGGTGCCCGCGCCCACCGTGAGCCAGAAGATCCGCTTCACCGGCGGCCTCCCTTGCGCTGGGCCGGCAGCCGGAGCCGCGCCGGAGCCTCGGGCGCCGCCGGGCGGCTGAGCGCCTTGCGCACTCCGTAGGAGAACGCCGCGGCCTTCACCAGCGGCCCGCTGACCACCGAGGTCATCACGGTGGTGACCGCCGAGACGTTCTGGGTGACGCCCGCCATCTGCTTGGTGATCACGTCGGTGCGGTCGAGCTGCTCGCCGGCCTGGTCCACCGTGCGGGCGAGGTCGTCCAGCAGCGGGGCGGCCCGGTCCCCGAGCTCGGCGACGAGCTCGGTCGTCTCCTTCAGCAGCCGGGACAGCCGCAGCAGCACCAGCGTCAGGAAGGCCACCAGGATCGCCCAGAAGACGGCGATGATGAGACCTGCGAGCTGTCCACCAGTGAGCATCCGGGTCTTCCAATCAGGATTCGTCGAGCCCCCGCGCGGGGCGAGCCGGGTCGAAGCCCGTATTCCACGGACCTTATCGCGTGCGGGCTGCTCAGAAGGCGACCCGGCTTCCGGGCGCCGAACCGTCTCCAGCCTAACGGCCTCGGAGAACCGTTCTAATACGCTCCAGCACCTCGGTCCACCGGGTTTCCGCTCCGTGCCTGGTGGGGCGGTAGTAGCGCCGGTCGACCAGCTCGTCGGGGGCGTACTGCTGGGCGACGACCCCGCCGGGGTGGTCGTGGGCGTAGAGGTAGCCCTTGCCGTGGCCGAGCTTCTCGGCGCCCCGGTAGTGGGCGTCCCGCAGGTGGCCGGGCACCTGGCCCACCGCGCCCCGCCGCACGTCCGCCATCGCCTCGTCGATCGCGGTGATCACCGCGTTGGACTTGGGCGCCAGCGCCAGGTGGATCACCGCCTGGGCCAGGTTGATCCGCGCCTCGGGCAGCCCGACGTGCTCGACGGCCTTGGCCGCGGCCACCGCCGTCTGCAGGGCCGTGGGATCGGCCATGCCGACGTCCTCGCTGGCGTGGACGATCAGCCGCCGGGCGATGAACCTGGGGTCCTCCCCCGCCACGATCATCCGGGCCAGGTAGTGCAGGGCGGCGTCCACGTCGCTGCCCCTGATGCTCTTGATGAAGGCGCTGACCACGTCGTAGTGCTGGTCGCCGTCGCGGTCGTAGCGCACGGCGGCCCGGTCGACCGCCTTCTCCAGCACGTCCACGGTGATCTCGCCGTCGCCCGCGACCAGGGCCGCGGCCTCCAGGTAGGTCAGGGAGCGCCGTCCGTCCCCTCCGGCGAGCCTGACGAGGTGGTCCTCGGCGTCGGCGGTCAGGACCGCCCGGATGCCCCGTTCGTCCGCCAGGGCGCGTCTGAGGACCGTACGCACCTGTTCGTCGCCCAGGGGCTGGAGGGTCAGCAGCAGCGAGCGGGACAGCAGGGGGCTGTTGACCGAGAAGAACGGGTTCTCGGTGGTGGCGCCGATGAACGAGACCCAGCGGTTCTCCACCGCCGGCAGCAGGGCGTCCTGCTGCGCCTTGTTGAAGCGGTGGACCTCGTCGACGAACAGCAGGGTGTGGCGGCCGGACATGCCGAGCTCCCGCTTGGCGCGGTCGATGGCCTCGCGGACCTGCTTCACCCCGTCGGAGACCGCGGAGATCTCCACGAACCGGCGCCGGGAGGCCTGGCTGATCACCGTGGCCAGGGTGGTCTTGCCGGTGCCGGGCGGGCCCCACAGCACCAGCGACATCGGCGCGTCCCGCTCCACGAGCTGCCTGATCGGCGTGCCGGGGCCGGTCAGGTGCTCCTGCCCGACCACCTCCTCCAGGGTCCGGGGGCGCATCCGCACGGCCAGAGGCTCGTTCGCCTTCTGCGCGTCCTCCGCGGGCACGTCGAACAAGCTGTCCATAAGGTGACACTATCCGGCAGTCCGGACGACCGCAGCGAAGCGAGGATCGTCCGAGTTCTCCCCGGGGAGCCCGGGGGGTCGCCCCCGGACGAACGCGGTCCAGAGGCAGTCCAGAAGAGGCGTAGTGGTTGACAGAGCGGCCGGGACGGGAGTGACGTTGTCCTTCATGACGCGGGAGCCCAGCGGATACGACCGCGCCCTCGACCTGTTCGAGGGCGTCGTCGTCGGCGTACCCCCCGACGCCTGGGACCTGCCCTCCCCCTGCGCGGCCTGGAGCGCGCGGGACCTGCTCGGGCACGTGATCGGCGGCCAGCTGGAGATCATCGCGCTGATCGGGCGCGCCGAGCCCCCGGACGCCGTGGACGACCCCGGGCGGCTGGCCGGCGGCGACCCGGTGGCCTCCTGGCGGCGGGCCAGGGCCGCCTGCGCCGCCGCCCTCACCCCCGAGGCGCTGGCCACGCCCATCCCCTTCGGCGGGTTCGGCGAGCTGCCGCTGCGCGACCTGCTGGACACCTACGTGCTGGAGCTGCTGGTCCACGCCTGGGACCTGGCCCGCGCCGCCGGGCTGGCGGTGCGGCTCGACGCCGACCTGGTCCACCGCGCCTCGGCCACCGCCCAGGTGATCGGCACCACCATGCGCAAGGAGGGCCTGATCGGCCCGGCGCTGCGGCCGCCGCGCGGCGCGGGCGAGCTCACCCGGCTGCTGGCCTTCCTCGGCCGCGACGAGGACGCCTTCCCCGAGGCGCCGGGAAAGCAGTGACCCGCACGGCCCTGGGGCCGTGCGGGTCCGCCGTCTCGGGCACCGGCGTCAGCCGGTGAACTCCGCGAGGGTGCGCTCGGCCTCCTCCAGCCAGGCGCGGCGGGCGGTCAGCGCCTCCTGCGCCTCCTTGGCACCCTTGGCGTTGTTCGCCGACTCGGCCTTGGCCAGCTTCTTCTCCAGCTGCTCGATGGAGGAGCGCAGCTGGCTCACCGTGGCCTCGGCGCGCGCCCTGGCCTCGGGGTTGCTGCGCCGCCACTCGGCCTCCTCGGCCTGGCGGACGGCCTCCTCGACCTTGCGCAGCCGGCCCTCCAGCCGGTCGCGGTCGGCGCGCGGGACCATGCCCGCGGCCTCCCAGCGCTCCTGGATCGAGCGCAGCGCCTGCCGGGTCTGGCGGATGTTGCCCACCGGGACCAGCCTCTCGGCCTCCTCCAGCAGCTTCTCCTTGACCTCGGCGTTGCCGGCGAACTCCGCGTCCCGCTCGTCGAAAGCGGCCTTGCGGGCGTTGAAGAAGACGTCCTGGGCGCCCTTGAAGCGGCCCCACAGCTCGTCCTCGACCTCCCGCGAGGCCCGCCCGGCGTTCTTCCAGCGGCGCATCAGCTCGCGGTAGGCCGCGGCGGTGTCGTTCCACTGGGTGGAGCCGGAGATCGCCTCGGCCTCGGCGACCAGGCGCTCCTTCTCGGCCTGGGCGACGGCCCGCTGGTCCTCCAGGGAGGAGAAGTAGGCCTTGCGGCGCTTGGTGAAGGCGTTGCGCGCGGCCGACAGGCGCTTCCACAGCACCGTCTCGGTGGCGCGGTCGATGCGCTCGGCCGCCTTCCACTCCTCGACCAGCTGGCGCAGCCGCTCGCCGCCGTTCTTCCAGTGCGTCTCCTCGACGGCCAGGCGCTCGGCCTCGGCGACGATGCGCTCCTTGACCTCCTTGGCGGCGCTGCGGGCGTGGTCGCGCTGGACCTTCAGCTCCTCGCGCTTCTTGCCCGCCATCTCGCCCAGGGCGTCCAGCCGGCGCAGCAGCGAGTCGAGGTCGCCGACCGCGTTGGCGTCCACGACCGACTCGCGCAGCCGCTCGATGCTGCTGGCCGCCTGGGCGGGAGCCAGGTCGGTGGTCCTGATGCGCTGCTCGAGCAGCCCGATCTCGGTGGCGAGCGAGTCGTACTTGCGCTTGAAGTAGGCAAGGGCCTCCTCAGCGGCGCCCGCCTGCCAGGAACCCACGACCCTCTCGCCGTCCGCGGTCTTCACGTAGACCGTGCCTTCTTCGTCGACACGGCCCCACGGATCTGTGGCGCTGGACACCCTTGCCTCCTGCGTCATGGCCCGAACTGCCGGATGTGTTTTTCGGGCTTATCAAACACTAGCGCCCCGAGTCACCCGTTCTTGGCGATCGAGATGCTGTCGATGTCAACCTTCTTCTTGGGCGCGCCGTCGTTCGGCGGCTCGGAGCCCGCCTTGGCGACCGCCTCGACCTTGTCCAGGCCCGAGGAGACCGTACCGAAGATGCTGTAGTCGGCCGGCAGGTCGTCCCAGTCCTTGTACACGATGAAGAACTGGCTCCCGTTGGTGCCGGGGCCGGCGTTCGCCATCGCCAGAACGCCCTTCTTGTACTGGGCGCCCTCGGTGTTCTCGTTGGCGAACTCATACCCCGGACCGCCGGAGCCCTTCGCCGTGGGGTCGCCGCACTGCAGGACGTTGTCGGTCAGGCGGTGGCACTCGGTCCCGTCGAAGTACTTCTCCTTGGCCAGGTGGGCGAAGGAGTTGACGGTGCAGGGCGCCTTCTTGCCGTCCAGGGTGAAGGTCAGCTCGCCGGCCGAGGTCTTGACCGTGGCCTTCACGTCCTTGTCGTAGGCGGGCTTGGCGGGGGGCATGCCGACGTCCTTGACGGCCTTCTCGCCGCTGGCGGGCTCGGTGTAGAGGCACTCGCCGGGCTTGGCGGTCGGCGCCGCCACCGTCGGGTCGTCCTCGGGCCCGTCCTCGCCGCCCTTGGTGATGGCGTATGCCGCGCCCGCGACGCCCAGGACCACCACCGCCGTGGCGACGGCCGCGCCGATCACGCTGCGCCGCTTGGCCGCGGCCTCCTCGGCTGCGCGGTGCGCCTGCTGGCGCTCGTAGCGCTGGCGCGCGAGTTCCTTCTTGCGGTCCTTGCCGGCCACTGCGGCTGCCTCCCCTGCTCTCCCTTGCCGTACGCTGATGATGATCAGTGCAGGGCATCGTAGCGGTCCCCGATCCCGCGCGTCTCCCCCCGTGACACGGCGGAACGCGTTCGCGGAGGGGCCTGGCCCCCCGGTAGGCTCGGGATCACCTTCCGTGCATCCAAGCGGCCCCAGCATAAGGGGCGCATACAGAGAGGCAGAACGTGCTCGTCGCCGGGTTTCCCGCAGGCTCCTTCGCCACGAACTGCTACGTGGTGGCTCCCGCCGCGGGCGAGGAGTGCGTGATCATCGATCCCGGGCAGGACGCGACCGAGGGCGTCGAGGAGATCCTGCGCGAGCACCGGCTCAAGCCGGTCGCGGTGATCCTCACGCACGGCCATCTGGACCACGTGTGGTCGGTCGCCCCCGTCTGCGGGGCGCGCGACGTGCCGGCGTTCATCCATCCCGACGACCGCGACCTGCTCTCGGACCCGGCCAAGGGCTTCGGGGTGACCTCCGCCCAGCTGTTCGGCGGGCTGACCCTGAGCGAGCCGGACGACGTGCGCGAGCTGAGCGACGGCGCGGTGCTGGAGCTGGCGGGGCTGGAGCTGACCGTCGAGCACGCCCCGGGCCATACGCCGGGGTCGGTGACCTTCCGGGCTCCGTTCGAGGACATTCAGGTGATGTTCTCCGGGGACCTGCTGTTCGCCGGCTCCATCGGCCGCACCGACCTGCCGGGCGGCGACCACGGGGCCATCCTGCGCAGCCTGGCCCGGGTCTGCCTGCCCCTGCCGGACGAGACCGTGGTGCTGCCCGGCCACGGACCCCAGACGACCATCGGCCGTGAGCGCGTGAGCAATCCGTACATGTCGGATCTGGCTCCCAGCGAAGGCCCAGGACGAGGCTTCTGATCTGCCATGAGCACTTTCCAGGCCCCCAAGGGGGTCAGTGAGTACGTTCCGCCGCGCTCCGCGGCGTTCCTGGCCGCCCGCGACGCCTTCGCGGCCGCGGCGGCCCGCGCCGGCTACTCCTACCTGGAGCTGCCCGTCTTCGAGGACACCCAGCTCTTCGCCCGCGGCGTCGGCGAGTCCACCGACGTGGTGAACAAGGAGATGTACACCTTCACCGACCGGGGCGACCGCTCGATCACGCTCCGGCCGGAGATCACCGCCGGGGCGCTGCGCTCGGTGCTGGAGCACAACCTGCACCGCGGGGCGCTGCCGGTGAAGATCTGGGCCGTCGGCCCCGTCTTCCGCTACGAGCAGCCCCAGTCCGGCCGGTACCGGCAGTTCTACCAGGTGGACCTGGAGGCCCTGGGCTCACAGGACCCGGCGATCGACGCCGAGACCATCGCCCTGGCCTGGGACTACTACCGCGAGCTGGGCCTGCGCCGGACCGCCCTGCACCTGAACACCCTGGGCGACGCCGAGTGCCGTCCGGCCTACCGCGCCTCCCTCCAGGCCTTCCTGCGCGGCCTGGACCTGGACTCCGACACCCGCCGCCGGGTCGAGCTGAACCCGCTGCGCGTCCTGGACGACAAGCGGCCCGAGGTGATCGCCCAGCTCGGCGACGCCCCGCTGATCGCCGACCACCTGTGCGCGGCCTGCAAGGCCCACTACGACCGGGTCCGCGAGCTGCTGGCCGACCTGGACATCCCGTGGACCGAGAACCCCCGGCTGGTGCGCGGCCTGGACTACTACACCCGCACCCTGTTCGAGTTCGACCACCCGCTGCTGGGCGCCCAGTCGGGCATCGGCGGCGGCGGCCGCTACGACGGCCTGTCGCAGACCATCGGCGGCCCGCCGCTGCCGGGCATCGGGTTCGGCCTCGGCCTGGACCGCACGGTCCTGGCGATGGAGGCCGAGCGGGTGCCCGCGGTGGCCGGCACCGCCGTCCAGGTGTACGGGGTGGCGCTGGGCGACCAGGCGGCCCGGGAGGTCTTCAAGCTCGTCACCGGGCTGCGGCGGGCCGGCATCGCCGCCGATCAGGGCTTCGGCGGGCGCAGCATGAAGGCCGGCATGAAGGGCGCGGACCGCTCCGGCGCCGCCTACGCCCTCATCCTCGGCGAGCGAGATCTCGCCGCCGGGTCCGTGCAGCTCAAGGACCTGGCCGCCGGCGAGCAGATCGCCGTCCCGCTCACCGACATCGTCGACGTTCTGAAGAGGAAGCTTTCATCATGATTCGCACGCACGAGGCCGGCTCGCTCCGGGCGGAGCACGCCGGGACCCAGGTCGTGCTGGCCGGCTGGGTGGCGCGCCGCCGCGACCACGGCGGTGTCACCTTCATCGACCTGCGCGACGCCTCCGGCACCGTCCAGGTGGTCTTCCGCGCCGACGACGCCGCGCACGACCTGCGCTCGGAGTTCTGCGTCAAGATCACCGGCTCGGTCCGCGTCCGCCCCGAGGGCAACGACAACCCCGAGCTGCCCACCGGCGCGGTCGAGGTCGTCGCCGACGAGATCGACGTGCTCTCGGAGTCCGCGCCGCTGCCCTTCCCCATCGAGGGCGACGTCAACGTCAACGAGGAGGTGCGCCTGCGGCACCGCTACCTCGACATCCGCCGGGAGTCCTCGGCCAAGGCGCTGCGCGCCCGCTCGGAGGCGACCTTCCTCATCCGCGAGGTGCTGCGCGAGCAGGGCTTCGTCGACGTGGAGACCCCGACGCTGACCCGCTCCACCCCCGAGGGCGCGCGCGACTTCCTGGTGCCGGTGCGGCTCAAGCCCGGCCACTGGTACGCGCTGCCGCAGTCCCCGCAGCTGTTCAAGCAGCTGCTCATGGTCGCCGGGCTGGAGAAGTACTACCAGATCGCCCGCTGCTACCGGGACGAGGACTTCCGCGCCGACCGGCAGCCGGAGTTCACCCAGGTCGACGTCGAGATGTCCTTCGTCGACCAGGAGGACGTGCTGGCCGTCGGCGAGGCGCTGGTGGCCCGCGTCTGGAAGGAGCTGGCCGGCTACGAGGTGCCGCTGCCGCTGCCGCGGATGACCTATGCCGAGGCCATGGCCAAGTACGGCTCCGACAAGCCGGACGTGCGCTTCGGCCAGGAGCTGGTCGACCTCACCGGCTACTTCAGCGGCACCGAGTTCCGCGTCTTCCAGGCCGAGCACGTCGGCGCGGTCGTCATGCCCGGCGGCGCCTCCCAGACCCGCAAGGAGCTGGACGCCTGGCAGGAGTGGGCCAAGGCGCGCGGCGCCCGCGGCCTGGCCTACGTCCTGGTCGAGCCGGACGGCTCGCTGCGCGGCCCCGTGGCCAAGAACCTCTCCGCCGAGCACCTGGAGAACCTCGCCGCCACCACCGGCGCCGCCCCCGGCGACGCGATCTTCTTCGCCGCCGACCGCCGCCACAAGGCCCTGGAGCTGCTGGGCGCCGCCCGGCTGGAGATCGGCCGCCGCTGCGGCCTGATCGACTCCTCGGCGTGGAAGTTCCTGTGGGTGGTGGACTTCCCGATGTTCGAGCCGATCGAGAACGACAAGGGCGAGCAGACCGGCTGGCACGCGGTGCACCACCCGTTCACCGCCCCCACCGCCGAGAGCCTGGACACCTTCGACAAGGACCCCGGCTCGGCCCTGTCCAACGCCTACGACCTGGTGCTCAACGGCACCGAGCTGGGCGGCGGCTCGATCCGCATCCACCGCAAGGACGTCCAGGAGCGCGCGTTCGCCGCGATCGGCCTGCCCGAGGAGGAGGCCCAGTCGCAGTTCGGCTTCCTGCTGGAGGCCTTCAACTACGGCCCGCCCCCGCACGGCGGCATCGCGCTGGGCCTGGACCGCCTGGTCACCCTGCTCATCGGCGCCGAGACCATCCGCGAGGTCATCGCCTTCCCCAAGGCCGCCTCCGGTCTCGACCCGCTCACCGCGGCGCCCACCCCGATCACCGCGCAGCAGCGCAGGGAGGCCGGGATCGACGCCCCGGTCAAGCCGCAGGCCTGATCCCGCGCGGATCCGAGAAGGGGCGGGAGCACCTCGTGCTCCCGCCCCTTCGGTGTTCCTCCGGCCTCGCCGGGATCAGTTCTTGCGGGCGACACCGCAGTAGGCGTCGACCGCCTCGGGCGTGCCCCAGGGGTTGCCCTCGGGGCGCCAGTGCGCGACCGAGACCACCCCGGGCTCCAGCAGCTCCAGCCCCTCGAAGAAGAGGCCGATCTGCTCGGGGGTGCGCAGCTTGTAGTGGTAGCCGCCCTCCTCGTCCCGGACCTTCTCGGCCTCGGCCGCGGCCGCGGCGTCGACGGTGTTCGTGCCGTCCTCCAGCAGCAGGTAGCTGCCCGGGGCCAGCGGCTCCAGGAACCGGCGCAGGATGTCCCGCGCCTCGTCGTCGTCCCACACCATGCCCAGGACGCCCAGGATGCTCAGCGCGACGGGGCGGTCGAAGTCCAGGGTCTTGGCCGCCTGCTCCAGGATCCGCTCCGGCTCGCGGGCGTCGGCGTCCAGATAGTCGCAGACCCCCTGGGGGGTGCTGGTCAGCAGCGCCTGGGCGTGCACGAGGACCATCGGGTCGTTGTCGACGTAGACGATGCGGGACTCGGGCGCGATCCCCTGGGCGATCTCGTGGGTGTTGCCGGCGGTGGGGAGCCCGGTGCCGACGTCCAGGAACTGGCGGAGGCCGACCTCGGCGGTCAGGTGGGTGATCGCCCGCTGGAGGAAGCTCCGGGTGTGGCGGGCGATGTCCCGGGTGCTGGGGTAGGCCTGGAGGATCTGCGCGGCGAAGACGCGGTCGGCCTCGTAGTGGTCCTTGCCGCCCAGGTAGTAGTTCCAGACCCGGGCCTGGTGCGGAACAGACGTGTCGATCTTGGGTGTCTCTGAGGACTGCACTGTCGCGAACTCCTGCGCGGAAGGGTCGAAGGGCGCCGGCGTCCGGATCCGGCCAGTGCCTAAATTACGCCTATCCGACACTTCCGTCAGGCTGTTTCGCGATCTTTCTTCGGCCGGTCAGCCGGTGCCGTTGTGGACCCGGTAGACGTCGTAGACGCCGTCGATGTTGCGCACGGCCTTCAGGACGTGGCCCATGTGCTTGGGATCGCCCATCTCGAAGGTGAACCGGCTGGTGGCCACGCGGTCGCGGGTGGTGGCGACCGTGGCCGACAGGATGTTGACGTGGTGGTCGGACAGGACGCGGGTGACGTCCGACAGGAGCCGGGGACGGTCCAGCGCCTCGACGTGGATCGCGACCAGGAACACCGAGTCCTCGCCGGGCGACCACTTCACGTCGATCAGCCGGTCGGGCTGGCTGCGGAGCTGCTCGACGTTCACGCAGTTGGTGCGGTGGACCGAGACGCCGCTGCCCCGGGTGACGAAGCCGATGATCTCGTCGCCGGGCACCGGGGTGCAACATCGCGACAGGCGCACCCAGACGTCCGGGTCCCCCGCCACGACCACGCCGGGGTCCCCGGCGGGGCCCGCACGGCGCGCCTTGCGGCGGATCGGGATGGTCAGCTCGGCCAGGTCCTCCTCGGCGCCGTCCGCGCCGCCCAGCGACTGCACCAGCTTCTGCACCACGGTCTGCGCCGAGATGTGGCTCTCGCCGACCGCGGCGTACAGGGAGGCGACGTCGCCGTAGCGCAGCTCCTCGGCGAGGGCGACCAGCGTGTCCCCCGACATCATGCGCTGCAGCGGCAGGTTCTGCTTGCGCATCGCCCGCGCGATCGCCTCCTTGCCGGACTCGATCGCGGTGTCCCGGCGCTCCTTGGAGAACCAGTGCCGGATCTTGTTGCGGGCACGGGCGCTCTTGACGAAGCCCAGCCAGTCACGGGACGGGCCGGCGTCGGGCGCCTTGGAGGTGAAGATGTCCACCGAGTCGCCGTTGTCCAGCTTGGACTCCAGCGGCACCAGCCGCCCGTTGACGCGGGCGCCGATCGTGCGGTGCCCGACCTCGGTGTGGATGGCGTAGGCGAAGTCGACCGGGGTGGCCCCCTGCGGCAGCGCCATGACGTCGCCCTTGGGGGTGAAGACGAAGACCTCCGACACCGACAGGTCGAAGCGCAGCGTCTCCAGGAACTCCGCCGGGTCGGAGGTCTCCTTCTGCCAGTCCAGCAGCTGGCGCAGCCACTGCATGTCGGCGGCCTTGCGCCCGCCGACGGTCTCCTCCTTGTACTTCCAGTGCGCCGCGACCCCGTACTCGGCGCGCCGGTGCATGCCCCAGGTGCGGATCTGCAGCTCCACCGGCTTGCCCTCGGGGCCGATCACCGTGGTGTGCAGCGACTGGTACATGTTGAACTTCGGCATCGCGATGTAGTCCTTGAACCGGCCCGCCACCGGTTTCCACCGCGCGTGGATCGAGCCGAGGGCGGCGTAGCAGTCGCGGACGCTGTCCACCAGGACCCGGATGCCGACGAGGTCGTAGATGTCCTCGAACGAGCAGTCCCGGGCGATCATCTTCTGGTAGATCGAGTAGTAGTGCTTGGGCCGGCCGGTGACGGTCGCCTTGATCCGCGCCTCGCGCAGGTCTCCCGAGACGTTCTCTATCACTTCCTGCAGGAAGACGTCGCGGCGCGGGGCGCGCTCGGAGACCAGCCGGGCGATCTCCTCGAAGCGCTTGGGGTAGAGGGTGGCGAAGGACAGGTCCTCCAGCTCCCACTTGAGGGTGTTCATGCCCATGCGGTGCGCCAGCGGGGAGTAGATCTCCAGCGTCTCGCGCGCCTTCTTCTCCTGCTTGTGGCGGGGCATGTAGCGCATGGTGCGCATGTTGTGCAGCCGGTCGGCGAGCTTGATCACCAGGACCCGGATGTCCTTGGCCATCGCCACGACCATCTTGCGCACGGTCTCGGCCTCGGCGGCGTCCCCGTACTTGACCTTGTCGAGCTTGGTGACCCCGTCGACCAGCGCGGCGATCTCGTCGCCGAAGTCGGCGCGCAGCTCCTCCAGGGTGTAGTCGGTGTCCTCGACGGTGTCGTGGAGCAGCGCGGCGCACAGCGTCTCGGTGGCCATGCCCAGCTCGGCGAGGATCGTGGTCACCGCGAGCGGATGGGTGATGTAGGGGTCGCCGCTCTTGCGCTTCTGGTGGCGGTGGTGGTGCGCCGCCACGTCGTAGGCACGCTCGATCAGCCGCACATCCGCCTTGGGGTGGGTGTTGCGGACCGTCTTGATCAGCGGTTCCAGCACTGGGTTCATGGTGGGACCCCGCTGGGCGCCCAGTCTGGCGAGGCGGCGGCGCACCCGGGCCGCGGAGGGGGGAATGGCCGACGGCGCGGCAGGGGCGCCCGCCCCCGCGGAGGCGGGGCGCGTCCTGTCCGGTGTCGTCTCCCCCGGGCCTGGAGTGCCACGGGCGGGTGAGGCCTGGCGCGCCGCCGGTTCGGGCTGCGCGCCTTCTCCGATTTCGGGCGCGCTCACACGCGTTTCCGTACCAGCCGTCTCACCGGGCACCCGGCCTCCTCGTCGCCGAAAATTCCCTGGTGAAAACCCAGTGTATAGGCAGGCTCCTGCGTATTGTCCGAAAACCCCGTCAGGGTCAGACCGCAACCAGGGAGTGAATGCGAAGATCCGTGAACCGGTCCCGCCCGTTCAGGAAGGTCAATTCCATGAGCACGCTGAGCCCGGCCACCTCGGCACCCGCCTGACGGACCAGCGAGGCGGCCGCCTCGGCGGTGCCCCCGGTCGCCAGCACGTCGTCCACGATCAGGACGCGGTCACCGGGGGCGAAGGCGTCCCGGTGCACCTCGATCGTCGCGGTGCCGTACTCCAGATCATAGGTCTCCGCGTACGTCTCCCACGGCAGCTTTCCCGATTTCCGCACCGGAACGAGTCCCGCGCCCAGCTCCAGGGCCACCGGAGCGGCCAGCAGGAAGCCCCTGGCCTCCAGTCCCGCGACCTTGTCCACCGGCCCCGCCTCCGCCGCGATGGCCGAGACCACGGCCTGGAAGGCCACGGCGTCGTGCAGCAGCGGGGTGATGTCCTTGAACAGGACACCGGGCTGGGGGTAATCGGGAACATCCCGGATCAACCCGTTGATCGTCTTCTGGAGGGACATGGGGGTTGGTTCTTCCTTCCTCATGAATGACGGGAGGTGCACGATCACCGCGATCGTGCACCTCCCGGTGTGCCGTACCGTCGTCAGGGGCGCCTGCCGCTGCGGGGCCCCTTCTTGGGCTGGTTGCGCGGAGTGGCCTGGACGACCTTGACCGCCACCGCCGGACCGCCGTCCCCGGACCCCTCGCCCTCGGGCTCCGCGGAGTCCCCGGGCTCGGCGTCCTCGTCCCCGTCCGGCTCCTGTGCCCCGCCCACCGCGGCCGCCTTCTTCTGGCGCTTGGTGCTGGCCTCGCGCCGGGCGATGTTCTCGCGCAGCGTCCGGTACAGGGGCTCGCGCTCCTTGAGCTGCACCAGCATCGGCGTCGCCACGCAGATCGAGGAGTAGGTGCCCACGATCATGCCGACGAACAGGGCGAGCGACAGGTCCTTCAGGGTACCGGCGCCCAGCAGCGTCGAGCCGATGAACAGGATCGAGGCCACCGGCAGGATCGCCACCAGGGTGGTGTTCAGCGAACGCACCAGGGTGCTGCTGATCGCCTGGTTGGCCGCCTGGCTGTAGGTGATCTTCGAGCGCTCGTTGAGCGGCTTGGTGACCTCCTTGATCATGTCGAACACCACGACCGCGTCGTACAGCGAGTACCCCAGGATCGTCAGGAAGCCCAGCAGCGTCGCCGGGGTGACGTGGAAGCCCGACCAGGCGTAGATGCCCGCGGTGATGATCAGGTCGTGGAACAGCGCGACCACCGCGGCCAGCGCCATCCGCGACTCGAACATCACCGACAGGTAGATCACGATCAGGATCATGAAGACGATCAGCGCCTGCCATGCCTTCTGGCTGACGTCGCCGCCCCAGGTGGAGCCGACCTGCTGGGAGCTGATCTCCTTGTCCGGGATGCCCAGCTCGTCGCTGACGTGCTGCTCCACCAGCGCGATCTCGTCGCTGGTCAGCTCACCGGTGGTGACCCGCCAGTTGTCGCCGGCCTTCTGCACGATCGACTCGCCGCCGGCCTGGGCGTCCACCGACTCGCGGACCTGCTCGATGGAGGCCTGGGGCGCCTTGATCGTGAACACCGAGCCGCCGGTGAACTCCACGCCGAAGTTCAGGCCGCGGATCAGCAGGCCCGCGATCGAGAAGACGATCAGCAGAGCGGACAGGGAGTACCACAGCTTCGGGCGGCCGACGATGTCGGCGGCGATGTCGCCGCGGACGAACCGCCGGAAGGCGCTTGTGAACGGCATCAGGCCTCCTGGTGCTTCGTCGCGCGGAAGTTCGGGGTCGGCTTGTTCAGCCGGATGGAGTCCAGCCCCGAGAGCTTGTGTCCGGTCGCGAAGAACTTGCGCCGGGCCAGCAGGGCGACGAGCGGCTTGGTGAAGAAGAAGACCACGATCACGTCGATCAGCGTGGTCAGGCCCATCGCGAAGGCGAAGCCCCGCACGCCGCCGACGGCCAGGAAGTACAGCACCAGCGCCGCCAGGAACGTCACCGAGTCGGCGACGATGACGGTGCGCCGCGCCCGCAGCCAGGACGACTCGACCGCCGGCCGCAGCGGGCGGCCGAGCTTGAGCTCGTCGCGCAGCCGTTCGAAGTAGACGATGAACGAGTCCGCGGTGATGCCGATCGAGACGATCAGGCCGATGATGTGCGGCAGCGAGAGCCGGAAGCCGAGGTTCTCGCCCAGGATCACCACCGACAGGTAGGTGATCAGCGAGGCGATGCCCAGGCTGAGCACCGCCACCATGCCCAGCGCCCGGTAGTACAGGAAGCAGTACACCACCACCAGCGCCAGGCCGATGCCGCCGGCGATGAGGCCGCCGCGCAGCTGGTCGGCGCCGAGCGAGGAGGAGATCGACTCGACGGTCCGCTTGTCCTCGGGGAACTTCAGCGGCAGCGCGCCGTACTTGAGCACCTGCGCCAGGTTCTCGGAGTACGCCTGGTTGAAGTCCGCGCCGCCGGAGATGCTGGCGGTGCCGCCCAGGATCGCGCCCTGGTTGATGGCCGGCGCCGAGACGACCTGGCCGTCCAGCACGATGGCGATCTGCGCCTCGGGCGAGTAGGGGTTGGCGCGGTAGGCGGCGTCCGCCTCCTTGGTCAGCTGGCCGAACTGCTCGGCGCCCAGCTTCTTGAAGTTCAGGGCCACCTCCCAGCCGGTCTGGCCCTGCTGGGCGTTGGGCGGCTGGGCCATGGCCTCGTCGATCTCGGTGCCGTGCACCTTGGTCGGCCCGAGGATGTACTTGTAGGAGCCGTCGGTCTCGCAGGCCACCACGTACGGTGCGTTCGGGTCGTCGGAGCCCGGCACCTTGGTGCCGCCCGGGGTGCAGACCGTCTCCTGGTAGAGCTTGACGATCTCCTTGTCCTTGACCTTGGAGAAGTCCTCCCCGCCGGCCGGGTCCGCCTCGGGCTCGGGGTCCTCGGACTTTGCGGGCGAGGGAGTGGATCCCGGTGACGAGCCGGGGCTCGGCTCGGAGACCAGGGACCGGGAGAGCGCCCGGTTGTTGCCCGTCGGCGTGGTGGACGGTGAGGCCGACGGACTCGCCGACGGCTTCTTCGACGGGGTCTGGAGCGGGCCGGTGGTCGGCGTCTCGGGGGCGGTCGCGCCGATCCCGGTCACCAGCGCCTGGCGGAACTGCAGCTGGGCCGTGGTGCCGACCAGGTCGATGATCTGCTTCTGGTCGTTCTCGTCGCCGGGGACCGACACCACGATGACGTTGTCACCCTGCTTGGTGACCTCGGCGTCGGTCAGGCCCGACCCGTTCACCCGGTCCCGGATGATCTTGATGGCCTGGTCCATCTGCTCGGCCGGGGCGCTGCGCCCGCTCTCGGTCTGCGCCGTCATGGTGACGGTGGTGCCGCCCGCGAGGTCGAGGCCGAGTTTGGGGGTGGTCGTGCCCTGCAGGAACATCACTCCGGCCAGCAGCGCGAGGACGGCGAAGAGCGCCACGAGCGTGCGGACCGGACTGGGAATGTGTTGTTTGGACTTGGACGCCACTGGTCGTCGATTCTTCCGTAGGAGGGCCGCTCAGGCCTTGTCGGCGGCCTGCGCGGACTCCGAGGGCTGGTCCCCGTCCTTGGACTTGGTCAGCTCCACGCCGCCCTCGCCCTCGCCGGACTCCTCCTCCTCGACGTACTCCACGTCCTCCACCACGCGCATGACCGCCTGGGCCAGGACCCGGATCTCGACGCCCTCGGCGATCTCGAGCAGGAGGTCGCCCTCGTCGTTGTCCAGGACGGTGCCGTAGATGCCGCCCGCCGTCACGATGCGGGTGCCGGGCTGCAGGCTCTGCTGCATCTTCTGCTGTTCCTGCTGGCGGCGCTTCTGCGGGCGGATCAGGAAGAAGTAGAACGCCACCGCGATGAGGATCAGCGGAAGAAAGGAGACGAGCGCATTACCCTGCTGCTCTGCTGCGAGAATCGACATATCGTCCTGTTTCTTAATACTTGTCCGGGTTGGCGCCGGATCGGCTGCCGGACGCCAGGTCCCGGAGTGTAGAGAGGGGAAGCCCCACCGGCAAAGACGTGACGACCCAGCCCACCGCTAAGTTCCCGGAACCAGCACCAAACTAGTCGCCTTCCCCGCCCACGTCGAACAGCGCGCCCGCCCCCGGCGCGGCGGCCGGGAAGGGCGCGGCCGCGCCGGGAGGCGGGGTGAGGCCGAGGTGCGCCCAGGCCGCGGGGGTGGCCACGCGGCCGCGGGCGGTGCGGGCCAGCAGGCCCTGGCGGACCAGGAACGGCTCGGCGACCACCTCGACGGTCTCGGGCTCCTCACCGACGCTGACGGCCAGGGTGGACAGGCCCACCGGGCCCCCGCCGAACTTGACGAGCAGCGCGCGCAGCACCGCGCGGTCCAGTCTGTCCAGGCCCTGGGCGTCCACCTCGTACAGGTCCAGGGCGGCGCGGGCCAGCTCCCGGGTGACCACGCCGTCGGCCCGCACCTCGGCGTAGTCGCGCACCCGGCGCAGCAGCCGGTTGGCGATGCGGGGTGTGCCGCGGGAGCGGAAGGCGACCTCGGCGGCGGCCTCGTCGTCGACGCGCACGCCCAGCAGGCCCGCCGAGCGGCGGACGATCACCTCGAGCTCGGCCGGCTCGTAGAAGTCCATGTGGGCGACGAACCCGAACCTGTCGCGCAGCGGACCGGGCAGCATGCCGGCCCGGGTGGTGGCGCCGACCAGGGTGAAGGGGGCGATGTCCAGCGGGATCGCGGTGGCGCCGGGCCCCTTGCCGACCACCACGTCGACCCGGAAGTCCTCCATCGCCAGGTAGAGCATCTCCTCGGCGGGGCGGGCCATGCGGTGGATCTCGTCCAGGAAGAGCACCTCGCCCTCACTGAGCGTGGACAGCACCGCGGCCAGGTCGCCGGCGCGCTCGATGGCCGGGCCCGAGGTGATGCGCAGCGGCCTGCCCAGCTCGGCGGCGATGATCATGGCCAGGGTGGTCTTGCCCAGGCCCGGACCGCCCGACAGCAGCACGTGGTCGGGGGTGCGGCCGCGGCGCAGCGCGCTGTGCAGCACCAGGGACAGCTGCTCGCGCACCCGCTCCTGGCCGATGAAGTCGTCGAGCTTCTTGGGCCGCAGCGCGGCGTCGATCGCCTGGTCATCGACGCTCTGCTCGGCCGAGACGAGCCGCTCCTCGTTCACGGGCGGCTCAGCTTCCGCAGCGCGGCCTTGAGCAGCTCGGGAACGGGCGGCACCTGCTCGCCGTCCAGCTCGTCGGCGACGGCGGCCACGGCGGCATCGGCGTCGCGGGCCGCCCAGCCCAGGCTCTGCAGGCCCGCGGCCACCTGCTCGCGCCACGGCTGCACGCGCTGGCGCGGCACCTGCTCGCCCAGGTCGCCGGTCGGCAGGCCCAGCTTGTCCTTGAGCTCCAGAATGATCTTCTGGGCGCCCTTGGGGCCGATGCCCGGCACCAGGGTCAGCGCGCGGGCGTCGCCGGTGGCCACCGCCCGGCGAAGGGCGTTCGGGCTGTGCGTGGCCAGCATGGCCAGCGCGACCTTGGGCCCCACCCCGCTGGCGGTCTGCACCAGCTCGAAGACCGCGCGCTCGTCGTCGGCGGCGAAGCCGTAGAGGGTCAGCGAGTCCTCGCGCACCACCAGGGAGGTGGCCAGCCTGGCCTGCTCCCCCGGGGTGAGGGCGGCGGCGGTGTGCGGGGTGCACAGGACCGCCAGGCCCACCCCGCCGACCTCCACCACGGCGCCCTCGGCGCCGGTGGAGTCCACCCGGCCGCTGATGAAGGCGATCATCGCCTGGCTCCCCTTCCTCGCCGGACGGCGGCGGCGATCCGGGCCTGGGCCCCGCCCCGCCACACATGACAGATGGCCAGCGCCAGCGCGTCCGCGGCGTCCGCGGGCCGGGGCGCGGCGCTCAGCCGCAGCAGCCGGGTGACCATCAGGGTGACCTGCGCCTTGTCGGCGCGGCCGCTGCCGGTGATCGCGGCCTTGGCCTCGCTGGGGGTGTGCGTGGCCACCGGCAGGCCCCGCCGGGCGGCGCAGAGCATCGCCACGCCCGCGGCCTGCGCGGTGCCGATCACGGTGCTGACGTTGTGCTGGGCGAAGACCCGCTCGACGGCCACCGCCTCGGGGGAGAACTCCTCCAGCACCCGCTCCAGGCCCTGCTCCACGCGCAGTAGCCGCTCGGCCGGGTCGAGGTCGGCGTCGGTGCGGATCACCCCGACGTGCACCAGGGTCAGCGGCGCGCCGGGAGTGCCCTCCACGATGCCCACGCCGCACCGGGTGAGTCCCGGGTCCACTCCCAGCACCCGCAAGGCCCACCCCTGATCATCGTCCGAACACCAGTTCGCCCAGCAGCCTACCCCGCCGCCCGGGCCGGCGGCCCGGACGGCGCGGGAAGATCAGTCCTCTTCGTTCAGCTCGGCCAGGACCTCGTCGCTGACGTCGAAGTTGGCCCAGACGTTCTGCACGTCGTCGCTGTCCTCCAGCGCCTCGATCAGCCGGAAGACCTTGCGGGCGCCCTCGGCGTCCAGCTCGATCTGCATGCTGGGCACGAAGGAGGACTCGGCGGACTCGTAGTCCAGGCCGGCCTCCTGGATCGCCTTGCGGACGGTCAGCAGGTCGCCCGCCTCGGAGATCACCTCGTAGTTGTCGCCCGCCTCGTTGATCTCCTCGGCGCCGGCGTCCAGCGCCGCCATCATGACGTCGTCCTCGGTGGTCCCGGCCCGGGGCACCAGCACGACGCCCTTGCGGTTGAACATGTAGGACACCGAGCCCGGGTCGGCCAGGGAGCCGCCGTTGCGGGTCAGCGCCACGCGCACCTCCGAGGCGGCGCGGTTGCGGTTGTCGGTGAGGCACTCGATGAGCACGGCCACGCCGCCGGGCGCGTAGCCCTCGTACATGATCGTCTGCCAGTCGGCGCCGCCGGCCTCCAGGCCGCCGCCGCGCTTGCGGGCGCGCTCGATGTTGTCGTTGGGGACCGAGTTCTTCTTTGCCTTGTAGATCGCGTCGAACAGGGTGGGGTTGGAGTCGGGGTCGGGACCGCCGACCCGCGCCGCCACCTCGATGTTCTTGATCAGCTTGGCGAAGAGCTTGCCCCGCTTGGCGTCCAGGGCCGCCTTCTTGTGCTTGGTCGTCGCCCATTTGGAGTGGCCGGACATGCGCTCTTTTACTCCTCGTCCTTCGACTGGCGCACCAGCTCGGTGAAGTACCGGTGCACGGTGGGGTCCCCGGTCAGCTCGGGGTGGTAGGCGGTCGCCATGAGACGCCCCTGCCGGACCGCGACGATCCTACCTTCGCGCTCGCCCGACTCCACGCGTCCGAGGATCTCCACGCCGGCGCCGACCGACTCGACCCAGGGCGCGCGGATGAAGACGGCGTCCAGCGGGACCCCGTCGAAGTGGACGGTGGACTCGCTGGAGTCCACCTGGCGGCCGAAGGCGTTGCGGCGCACCACCATGTCGATGCCGCCGATGGTCTCCTGACCCTCGGCGCCGTCCACGATCCGGTCGGCCAGCATGATCATACCGGCGCACGAGCCGTAGGCGGGCAGTCCCGCCCCGATCCGCTTGCGCAGGGGGTCCAGCAGGTCGAAGGCGCACATGAGCCGCCACATCGCGGTGGACTCCCCGCCGGGGATCACCAGACCGTCGCAGTGCTCCAGTTCCTCGGCGCGGCGGACGGGCAGGGTGCGCGCGCCGCACGCCTCCAGCGCCCGGGTGTGCTCGCGCACGTCGCCCTGCAGGGCCAGCACACCGATGACGACAGACAAACTCGGACCTCTCAGATGGGACTCCGCCCCGGACGGGACTTCGTCGGATGAACGCCCGGGCAGGTCCGCGGTCTTCCCCGGATCCGGGCGCTAGGCCAGGCGGAACCGCCGTACCGGCAGCTCCAGGGGCAGGAAGCCGTCGCCGCCGCGCAGCGCCAGGTCGTGCCCGAACAGGCCGGCGGCCAGGGCGAGCCCGTACGCCTCGGGGTCGAAGGGCAGCGGCACGTCCGCCCCGCCGTCCTCGATCGCCTTCCAGTAGGGCGTCTCGGCCGCCACGGGCTCGCCCTGGTCGACGACCACGCCGTCCTCGGCGGTCAGGTAGACGTCGCGGATCAGCGTGCCCGCCTCGTAGCGGCGGAACCAGCAGCCCCGCGCCTCGTTGTGCAGCACCAGGACCCCGCAGCCGGAGCCGGGCAGGACCGAGGCCAGCGCGTCGGCGACGCCCCGCGCCCCCTCGTCCAGGCCGCACAGCCGCCGGTCGCACACCAGCAGGGCGCCGTCGTAGACGCCGATGAAGAGCTCGTCGGCATAGGGCCACAACGCGAAGTCCAGGACGGTGCTCCCGGCGTCCTGGACGGCGGCGGCCGGGTACAGCCGCCGCGCCAGCTCCAGGGCCGCGCCCTCGTCGTTCTCCAGGCCGGAGCGGAAGATCCGCTCCGGCGCGCCGATGCTCGCGCACGCGAACGCCGCAGACAAACCCATGCCCGACCCCTCCCGGCCGACCGCCCGCCCCTCGTCGGCCGTCGCAAGCGTAACCCCTCCGGCACCGGCCGCGGGAGGGGTCACGCCCGAGGGGCGCGCTCGCGGACGGCGTCCGTCACCAGCCGCGGCCGGCGAACTTCTCGGCCTCGGCCATGGTGCCGACGTTGATGCCGACCATGGCCTCGCCCAGGCCGCGCGAGACCTTGGCGATGACGTCGGGGTCGTCGTGGAAGGTGGTGGCCTTGACGATGGCCTCGGCGCGCTTGACCGGGTCGCCGGACTTGAAGATCCCGGACCCGACGAAGACGCCCTCGGCGCCCAGCTGCATCATCATCGCGGCGTCGGCCGGGGTGGCGATGCCGCCGGCGGTGAACAGCACGACGGGGAGCTTCCCGGTCTGCGCGACCTCCTTGACCAGGTCGTAGGGGGCCTGCAGCTCCTTGGCGGCGACGTACAGCTCGTCCTCGGGCAGCGAGGACAGGCGGCGGATCTCATCGCGCAGCTGGCGCATGTGGGTGGTGGCGTTGGAGACGTCGCCGGTGCCGGCCTCGCCCTTGGAGCGGATCATGGCCGCGCCCTCGGTGATGCGGCGCAGCGCCTCGCCGAGGTTGGTGGCGCCGCAGACGAAGGGCACGGTGAAGGCCCACTTGTCGATGTGGTTGGTGTAGTCGGCGGGGGTGAGGACCTCGGACTCGTCGATGTAGTCGACGCCGAGCGCCTGCAGCACCTGCGCCTCGACGAAGTGGCCGATCCTGGCCTTGGCCATGACCGGGATGGAGACCGCCTCGATGATCCCGTCGATCATGTCGGGGTCGCTCATCCGGGAGACGCCGCCCTCGACGCGGATGTCGGCGGGGACCCGCTCCAGCGCCATGACCGCGACGGCGCCCGCGTCCTCGGCGATCTTGGCCTGATCGGGTGTGACCACGTCCATGATCACCCCGCCCTTGAGCATCTCCGCCATGCCGCGCTTGACACGTGCGGTGCCGACGGCGGGAGTGGTGTCGGCAGGGGAAGTGGTAGTCACGGATTTTTCCTTCGATAACGAGCGACGGTTGGCGTCTTCCATGATATTGCCTGCCCTCCCGCGGGGTTGACCCGCACCTTGTCGGAAGCCGGCGGCGCCTCCTTACGGAACGACGGGCCTGCCGCTGTTGACCAGTACCACCCACACCTGACCGGGGGCGAAGGCCATCCGCTCGCCCGCCTCGGTGGTGAAGACGGTGCCCTTCCGCCGGGAGGGTCGCGACCAGGTGCAGTCGTAGGCCCTGCCGTCCCGCAGCACCACCGCCTTGCCCTTCCCGGTGGTGTGCAGCAGCGGCGTGTAGGCGCCGAGGAAGTCGTGGAACCGGGACCGGGTGGTCCGGACGTACTGCACCACGATCGTCTTCCCGCCCAGCTGCCCCCCTTCGGCCGCGGCGTTGGGGGTTCCGTTGTGGTAGCTCAGCCAGCGCTTCTGGCGGGCCGACCACTTGAAGGTGAGGGTCTCGGCGGGCCATCGGGCGGTGAACTGCTTGACGGGGCGGCCGCCTTCGGGAGCGGGGCCGAAGCGGAAGCCGATGTCGCGGGCCCGCCCCGCCTTGCCCGCCTGGCGCAGCAGGCTGCGCGGGTCGCCGAAGAGGTTGTAGGGGGCGTACCGCCCGCTGCCGTAGCGGTAGTAGCCGCCGGCTCCGTTGTCCTCCGAGACGTCGATGAGGTCGGAATCACGGACGAGCTGCTTCATCTTGGACTGCACGCCGGAGAAGGCCAGCGCGGGCCGCCGGAACTGGTCGAGCAGGTGCAGGTCGGAGATGCGGGCGCTGCGGACGGGCCCGACCCGCTGCGGCAGCTTCGAGCAGAAGATCGCCATGATCCGGGTCTCGCCGCCCTCGACCTGCTCGACGTAGACGATGTCGGCCGAGCGCAGCCCCTCCTGGGGGTGGGCGGGCCCGGTGTTGTCGATCTTGACCGCCAGCACCCGGTTCCGCAGCCCCTTCCGGCCCCCGGTGAAGGGGTGGTAGCCCAGGCCCGCGGGGGTCGGGGTCGGGGTCGGCGCGGGTGTCGTCGCGGTCGGCGGCGGGGCGGTGCTCCCCGGCTTCTCCCCTCCCGAAGAGCAGCCGGCCGCTCCGAGGAGCAGCCCGCCCAGCGTGAAGGTGAACCTGCGCCGTGAAACACGATGCACAGTGATGGCCTCTCGCCCCGACGACACGTCCGGACGAACATACCGGAATTACAACGATTACCGAACTTCCGGCATAACATCGTCTATTTCAAAGAATTCCGGCAAAGGGGCGCGACCGGCGAGGGGCAGGGCGCGGGCCAGCGGCCTGCGCCGCGCGATCCGCGTCGTGGACACGGCGTCGTTGTAGAAGCGGCGGGCGAAGGCCACCTTCTGCGCCGCGGTCTCCAGCTCCTCCAGCAGGGCCGAGCCCTCGTCCTCCAGCGCCTCCCGGAAGCCCGGCTGCTCCAGCACCGCCCGCAGCGCCCGCGAGAGGTCGCTCTCGGCGAACTCCCGCCGCTCGGGCTCGGCGGTGCGCGCCTGGTGCGCCGCGGTGGCCAGCACGAGGTTGGTGGCCGGGTCCAGCAGCCGGGAGGCGGCCAGCTCCAGGGTGACCGCGGCACGGCGCACCAGCGCCGCGTCCAGGCCGGCGCGGGCCAGGTCGACGCGGGCGTGCAGCCGGTCCAGGCGCCCCGCCCGCCAGGACAGGTAGGTGCTGAGCAGGAAGAGCGCCAGGAGGACGACCAGGAGGTCCAGCAGCAGTGTCATCGCGGCGCCGACTCCACCACGCCGATCGCGCCGGCCGCGACCGTCTCGTAGACGTGCAGCACGTCGCGGGCGACCGTCGACCAGTCGTAGGCGCGCACCGCCGACCGCGCGGCCTCCGACAGCTCCTTGCGCCGCGCCGCGTCGTCCAGCAGCGCGGCCGCCTCCTCGGCCAGGGAGGCGGCGTCGCCGGTGGTGAACAGCGCGCCGGCGCGTCCGTCGTCGAGCACCCGGCGGAACGCCTCGATGTCGCTGGCCAGGATGGGGGCGCCCGACGACATCGCCTCGGTGAGCACGATGCCGAAGCTCTCCCCGCCCAGGTTCGGCGCGACGAAGACGTCGACCGAGTGGTAGGCGCGGATCTTGTCCTCCTCGCTGACCATGCCCAGCAGCACGACCCGCTCGCGCAGCTCCGGCGAGACCCTGGCCAGCACGTCGTCGGCGTCACCGGGCCCGGCCACCAGCAGGCGCAGGTCCGGACGCTGCCTGCCGAGGGTCTCGAAGGCCTTCAGCAGCACCTGCAGGCCCTTGCGCGACTCGTCCATGCGGCCGAGGAAGCCCAGGGAGGGGCCGTCGTCCTTGCCGCCCCAGCCGGGCAGCGGCTCGGCCGCGGCGTACTTCTCGGTGGCCACCCCGTTGGGGATGAGGACGGCGTCGCCGCCCAGGTGCTCCACCAGGGTGTTGCGGGCCGCCTCGGACACCGCGATCCGGCCGGTGATCTTCTCCAGCGCGCTCTGCAGGATCGGGGCGGAGACGGTGACCGCGCGGGAGCGCTCGTAGGAGGCGTGGAAGGTCGCCACGATCGGGCCGTCGGCGGCCCAGCAGGCCAGCAGGCCCAGGCTCGGCGCGGCGGGCTCGTGGATGTGCAGGACGTCGAAGCCGCCCTCGCGGATCCAGCGGCGCACCCGGCTCGCCGACAGGAAGCCGAACGCCAGCCGCGCCACCGAGCCGTTGTAGGGCACCGGCACCGCCCGGCCCGCCGGGACGACGTAGTGCTCCAGCGGCGTGTCGTCGTCGGCGGGGGCGATCACCGACACCTCGTGGCCCAGCGCCAGCAGCGCCTCGGCCAGGTCCCGGATGTGCTGCTGCACCCCGCCGGGGACGTCCCAGGTGTAGGGGCAGACGATGCCGATCCTCACGACAGGTCCTCCACCCATACCCTCTGCAGCATGTGCCAGTCCGCGGGATGGGCGGCGATGCCCTCGGCGAAGGCGTCGGCCAGCGACTGGGTCATCGCGCCGATGCGCTCCTTGCGGGTGCCCTCCCCCGGATCGGGGATCTCCTCGTGGACGCGCGCGCCCCAGGCGTCCCCCTCGTACCACAGGGTGACCGGCAGGAGCGCGGCCTTCGTCTGGACGGCCAGTGCGGCGGGGCCGCCGGGCAGCCGGGCGGGCGAGCCGAAGAAGTCCACCTCGATGCCGGTGTCCGACAGGTCGCGGTCGGCCACCAGGCACACCACCCGGGCCTGGCGCAGCCGCCGCGCCAGCACGCCGAAGACCGAGACGTCGGACCCGGTGAGCGGCAGGATCTCGAAGCCCAGGGACTCGCGGTAGGCGACGAACCGCTCGAAGAGCGACTCGGGCTTCAACCGCTCGGCCACCGTGGTGAGCGGGTGCCCCACCAGGACCAGCCACGCCCCGGCATGGTCGTAGTTGCCCATGTGCGGCAGCGCCAGCACCACTCCCCTGCCCTCGCCGACCGCCTTGTGGATCTGCTCGTGGCCGGTGACGTTCATCCCCGAGACGATGCGCTCGCCGCCCATGACGGGCAGGCGGAAGCTCTCCAGCCAGTAGCGCAGGTAGGAGCGCATGGACTCGCGGCTGAGCCGGCGCACCCGCGGGTCCTGCGGGCTGGTGCCGAGCACCCGGGCGAGGTTCTTCTCCAACTGCCGCACCCCCGCGCCGCGGGAGGCCCACGTGCGGTCGGCGACCTTCCGGAAGACCAGGCGCGCCATGCCCTCGGGCATGCGCTTGACGGCCGTCCAGCCCAGCGCGTACAGGGCGTCTACGGCCTCGTCGCGCAGTTCTGCGGCCCGGCTCACGAGGCGACCCCCTCGGCCGCGGCCTGACGGTGGACGACATGGAAGCGCTGGGCGACCGTGACGGTGCTCAGCACGGCCAGCAGCCCCAGGCCGATGTGCAGGGCGTAGGGGACGCCCAGGCCGTGCAGGCCGGCCGCGACCAGGCTGATGATGAGGCGCTCGGAGCGCTCGGCGATGCCGACGTCGCAGGTGAGGCCCAGCCCCTCGGCCCGCGCCTTGGCGTAGGAGATGACGACGCCCGAGACCATGCAGTACAGGGCGAGCCAGGTCAGCAGCGCGTTGTCGCCGCCGCCGGTGAACCACAGGATGAGTCCGGTGAAGACGGCGGCGTCGCCCACCCGGTCCATGGTGGAGTCCAGGAAGGCGCCCCAGGCGCCGGTCCGGCCGGTGATCCGGGCGACGGCGCCGTCGAACATGTCGAAGAAGACGAACGCCGTGATCGCCATCGTGCCCCAGAACAGCTCGCCCCGCGGGTAGAGCGCCAGCGCTCCGGCGGCGACGCCCAGCGTGCCCGTCACGGTGATCATGTTGGGGGTGACACCGGTGCGGGCGAGCGTCCTCCCGATCGGGGTCACCACCTTGGCGAGCGCGGGCCGCAAGCGGTTGAGCATCTTCGTCCAAACCAGTCGGGAGCAGGGGCTCCGCCATCGTAGTGGCTGCCCCGGCCACCGGACCTCCCGGTCGCTCAGTCCTGCGGCCAGGACTCCGCCAGCAGCGCGCGGGTGTCGCGCAGCAGCTGGGGCAGCACCTTGGTGCGGCCGATCACCGGCATGAAGTTGGTGTCGCCGCCCCAGCGGGGGACGACGTGCTGGTGCAGGTGCGCGGCGATGCCCGCGCCCGCCACCGTGCCGAGGTTCATGCCGACGTTGAAGCCGTGCGCCCCGCTGGCCTTGCGCAGCGCCGCCAGCGCCCGCTGGGTGAACTGCGCCAGCTCCAGCGCCTCGGCGTCGTCGAGCTCGGCGTAGTCGGCGACGTGGCGGTAGGGGCAGACCATGAGGTGCCCGGAGTTGTAGGGGTAGAGGTTGAGCACGGCGAAGACCGCGGCGCCGCGGCGGATGATCAGGCCGTCCTCGTCGTCGCCCTTGGGGATCTCGCAGAAGGGGCAGCCGTCGTCCTCACCGGGACCGGTCGGCTTGTTCTCGCCCTTGATGTAGGCCATCCGGTGCGGGGTCCACAACCGCTGGAACCCGTCCGACTCCCCGATGCCCTCCTGCTCTTCCGGCCCGGAGGACCTGTCAGACGGCTCCCGCACCACGGCCACGCCCCTTTCTCGGTGTCCGATCAGGATATTGGGCGGGGCGCGGAGCCGGAAACCGGCCGCGGAGAGTCCCCTCCGCGACAAGGAACAGGAAAACCATCTTTGTCTGGTATATCCCGACCCGACTCCGCCAAGATGGCAGGAGCGGCGTCCCCGCGGCGCCGCCAGGAGAGGAGACCGCGATGCCCGATCTCGACCCCCTTTACTCCACCAACGGCACCGGCGAGCACCGTGCCGAGCCGAGGTCGGCGGTGCCGTTCTTCCCCACTCCCCCGGCCGCGCCGCCCACCGCGCCGCCCACCGGGTTCGCGGGCGGCGTCGCGGGGACGGTTCCGCCGCCGTCCCCGCTGCGCGGCGAGGTCCTGCCCGGCGCGGGCGGCGTCACCACGGGGCCGATCGCGTCCGCACCCCTCCAGCCGGCGGCCCCCGCGCCCGCTCACGCGCCCGAGGGCCCGCCGATGGAGCCCGCCGGGCGCGCCGTGGTCAAGGGCCAGATCCGCATCGAGGACGAGGTGGTCGAGAAGATCGCCGCCCTGGCCGCGCTCGAGGTCGCCGGCGTCGCCGCGCTGGGCGGCAGGCGGGAGGCCTCGGAGACCATGGAGGAGGTGCGCCGGCGGATCGGCGACGGCCGCGCCGCGCCCGGCGTGCGGGCCCTGGTCTCCGACGAGGAGATCACCCTGGAGCTCGCGCTGGTCGTGGAGTACGGCAGCATCGTCATCGACGTGGCCAGGACGGTGAAGAACAACGTGGCGCGCAGCGTCGGCACGATGCTGGGCATGAGGGTCGCCGCGGTCGACGTGACCGTGCAGGACGTGCGGATGCCCGGCGAATCCGGCTGAGGCCGGCTACCTGCGCTGCAGCTCGCACTCCTGCTCGCCGGCGCCGCCGGTCACCGTCAGGCCCACCTTCTTGATCGCCTGCGGTGAGACGTCCTCGAACTTGAAGACGTGCGGGGTCGGATCGCCGGAGGTGGTGTAGCTCTGCGCCGCGGGCTCGCCGTTGGCCGGCACCACGATCGCCCGCACCGCGCCGACCCCCGTGTAGACGACGATCACCTCGATGCCGTCGCCGACCCGCTTGTAGTACGCCGCCTTGGTGCCGCAGGGGCCGCTCCCCTGCCGCCCGCCCCGCTGCCCCGTGCCGGGGTCGATCGCGGTGAACGGGTTGTCGCCCTGGCCGGCCTCGCTCGGCGCGGCGCTCGGTCCCCCCGGCGGAACGGAAGCGGACAGCGCGGGCGCCGCGCCGCCCGGCGCGCCGGGCCGCGCGTCGTCGCCCAGCAGCGGCCACAGCAGGACGCCCACCGCCGCCAGGACGAGCAGTGCCGTGAGCGCGTATCCGGAACTGCGGAGCACCCGGTGGATCAGAGGGCTGCGCGGCATCGGCGTACCCGCAATCGTTACTAGGGGGTAGGGAGTGATAGAGGCTACCGCACCGGGGTTCCCAGGACCCGGGTCGCCATCGCGGCGATCCGGCGGGCCGACTCCTCCGGCGGGCCCTGCGGTGTCACGATGTAGCTGACGGTCACCCGGCAGACCATGTCGACGGTCAGCTGGAGCGACTGGGGGTCCAGATCCGGCCGGTGCTGCAGCGCCAGATCGGTCACCGTCCGCAGCGCCAGGACCAGCGGCGGGATCTTCCTGCGGCGCAGCACCTCCACCAGGCCCTCGGCCGACCAGCCCACCCGGGCGCTGGTGAGGATGCTGCGCAGCACCGTGTCCCGGGAGGCCTGGCGGAAGGTGTAGAGCACCGCCTCGGCGACCGCCGCCTCGATGTCGTCCTGCCGGTCCAGCAGGCACTCGCCGAGGCCGATCAGGTGCCGCTCGAACTCCCGCATGACCAGGGCCTCGCCGAGTGCCGCCTTGGACCCGAACTCGTTGTAGGCGCTCTGCCGGCTGACCCCCGCCTCGGCGGCGATGTGCGCGACGCGCATCTGCCCCCAGCCGCGCGTCTCGATCAGCCGCAGCGCGGCGTCGAGCAGGCGTTCCCGGAGCGGGGGGCGGGGGTCGTGGCTGGCCGTCACCCGTCGCATCGTACAGAGATCATCCGCCGCCCGTCACCGGAAGGAGCCCCGCGGGGCCCCTTCCGGCCCGCGGTCAGACCTGGACGCGGTCGGCGATCGCCCTGACGATCTCGGCGATCGCGGCCTCCACCGGGACGCCGTTGTTCTGCTCGCCCGAGCGGTACCGGAACGAGACGGCGTCCTTGGCCACGTCGTCGTCGCCGGCCAGCAGCATGAAGGGGACCTTCTGCTTCTGGGCGTTGCGGATCTTCTTCTGCATCCGGTCGGAGGAGGAGTCCACCTCGACCCGCACCCCCAGCGCGCGCAGCTTCCCGGCCACGGCCTCCAGGTAGGGGACGTGCTCGTCGGCGATCGGGATGCCCACGACCTGGACGGGCGCCAGCCACGGCGGCATCGCGCCGGCGTAGTGCTCCAGCAGGACGCCGAAGAACCGCTCGATCGAGCCGAACAGCGCCCGGTGGATCATGACCGGCCGCTTCCGGGAGCCGTCGGCGGCCTGGTACTCCAGGTTGAACAGCTTCGGGAGCTGGAGGTCGAGCTGGATGGTCGACATCTGCCAGGTGCGGCCGATCGCGTCACGGGCCTGGACGGAGATCTTCGGGCCGTAGAAGGCGGCGCCGCCCGGGTCGGGCACGAGGTCGAGGCCGGAGCGCTCGGCGGCCACCCGGAGCATCTCGGTGGCCTCTTCCCACTCGTCGTCGTCGCCGACGGACTTGTCCATGTCGCGGGTCGACAGCTCCAGGTAGAAGTCGTCGAGGCCGTAGTCGCGCAGCAGGTCGAGGACGAAGGCCAGCAGCGAGTGCAGCTCGTCCTGGGTCTGCTCCTCGGTGCAGTAGATGTGCGCGTCGTCCTGGGTGAGGCCGCGGACCCGGGTGAGGCCGTGCATGACGCCGGACTTCTCGTACCGGTAGACCGTGCCGAACTCGAACAGCCGCAGCGGCAGCTCCTTGTACGACCTGCCCCGCGCGTCGAAGACCAGGTTGTGCATGGGGCAGTTCATGGGCTTGAGGAAGTACTCGGCGCCCTCCAGCTCCATGGGCGGGAACATGCCGTCGCGGTACCAGCCGAGGTGCCCCGAGGTCTCGTACAGCGCGCCCTTGGTGATGTGCGGGGTGTTGACGAAGGAGTAGCCCGCCTGCTCGTGCCGGACGCGCGAGTAGTTCTCCAGCTCGCGCCGGATGATGCCGCCCTTGGGGTGGAACACCGGCAGGCCCGAGCCGATGATCGGCGGGAAGGAGAACAGGTCGAGCTCGGCGCCGAGCCTGCGGTGGTCGCGCTTCTCGGCCTCCTCCAGCATCTTGAGGTATTCGTCCTGCTTCTCGCGCGACTCCCAGGCGGTGCCGTAGATGCGCTGCAGCTGCGGGTTCTTCTCGCTGCCGCGCCAGTACGCGCCGCCGGAGCGCATCAGCTTGAACGCCGGGATGTTGCGGGTGGTGGGCAGGTGCGGGCCGCGGCAGAGGTCCTTCCAGCACAGCTCGCCGGTCTTGGCGTTCAGGTTGTCGTAGATGGTCAGCTCGGCTCCGCCGACCTCCACCGACTCCTCGTCGGCGGCGCCGCCCTTGAGCCCGATCAGCTCGAGCTTGTAGGGCTCGGAGGCCAGCTCCTCGCGGGCCTCCTCGTCGGAGACGACACGGCGGGAGAAGCGCTGCCCCTGCTTGACGATCTCGCGCATGCGCTTCTCGACGCGCTTGAGGTCCTCGGGGGTGAAGGGCTCCTTGACGTCGAAGTCGTAGTAGAAGCCGTTCTCGACCGGCGGCCCGATGCCGAGCCTGGCCTCGGGGAAGATCTCCTGGACGGCCTGGGCCATCACGTGGGCGGTGGAGTGCCGCAGGATGTCGCGGCCGTCCTTGGAGTCGATCTCGACGCCCTCGACCACGTCCCCGTCCCGCACGACGTACTCCAGGTCGCGCAGCTCACCGCCGACCCGGGCCGCGACGATCCGGGAACCTCCGTCCAGCACCTGTCCCGCCGTGGTGCCGGCGTCCACCACTCGCTCGCTTCCGCCGAGGGTGACGCGCAGTTCGGACACGGGAACTCCTTGAATCGTGTGGATCGATCGGTTGATCACAAAAGGCCCCGGGAGAGTCCTCCCAGGGCCTTTCGCATGTCGCAGATGGTCAGCGCGCGTGCTCAGACGGCCGGGGAGAGTCCCGGCGTCGTCGTCTCGCGGATCGCGTGAGCGGCTGCCATGCCCACAGTCTAACCCGATCTCGTCCCCGCGTCTTCTCCGAACGCCTTCCTCACGCCTTCGCGTAGGGCAGTCCCGCCGCCTTCCAGGCCTGGAAGCCGCCGTCGACGTCGGTGGCGCGGGCCAGGCCGAGGTCCTGCAGCGCGGCGGCGGCGAGGCTGGAGGTGTAGCCCTCCGAGCACAGGACGACCACCCGGACGTCGTAGCCCGTGGCCTCGGGGACCCGCGCGTCGCTCTCGGGGTCGAAGCGCCACTCCAGGTGGTTGCGCTCGATGATCAGGGCCCCCTCGACCTCGCCCTCCTCGGCGCGCTGCGCGGCGGGCCTGATGTCGACGAGCAGGGCGTCCGGTGCGGCGTGCGCCTCGGCGGGGGTGAGGCGGACCAGGCGGTCCCGCGCCTCGGCCAGGATCCGGTCGATCGACTTCGCGCCCGGCGGCCGGCTCACCAGTCCTCCGCGGACTCGGACCGCAGGGTGACCAGTTCGCCGCTCTCATCCAGGTCGTAGCGGTTCATCCGGGACAGCGGCGGCGCGTAGACGTGGACGCTCACCGCGGGCGCGCCGGAGACGTTGCGGACGTCGTGGACGTGGTGCCCGCCGAACCCGCGGACCTGCCCGCCCTCCAGGGTGCGGACGTCGGGGCCTTCGGGAAGCGCCTCCTGTAGTTCGCCGAGCACGACGGCGAATGCGCCCGCCGAGCCGCCGTGGTCGTGGAAGCCGGTGCTCTGGCCGGGCAGCCAGCTGATGATCCACACCTCGTGGTCGGCGTCGGCGTGCAGTCTCTCGTACCAGCGGCCCTGGGGGTCCAGGCGGACCCGGTGCAGCCACTCGGCGCTGTCCTCGGCGAGGGAGCGCGCCCGCGCGCTGAGCGCGCGCGTCCCGGTGTCGGTCGCGGTCACGGTCATGAGGACCATCCTGGCCTGCATTTCCTATTAAGTCAATCGGAAATCTAAGGTTGACGCGTCCGCAATCCCCCGTGCCTCGCGGCGTCCTCCCTGAGAGGTGGCCGCGAGTTCACCCCCGGGAGGCAGGACGCGGCACGCCGCGGATGGCTAGCCTCGCCCATGTGATCGCACAAGCTCCCCGGAACATGCTGGACTCCGTGCTCGACGCGGTGGTGCTGGCCCCCGCCAGGCCGGAACGCCAGCCCTACCCCGTGCAGCGGTGGTGGCTCAGGGTCGTCATCATGGTCTCCGCGCTGGCGCTGGGCATCGGCTTCTCCGGCGGCAGCATCGCGATCTACCACCACATGCACGGGCTGGGGCTCAGCCAGAGCTGGCTGCTGGGGCTGCTGCAGGGCCTGCCCCTGGTCGTCGCGCCGCTCCTGCCGGTGGCCGCCTGGCGGGTCATGGCCACGGGACTGCTGCTGGCCGACCTCACCGCGGGCCGCGGGGAGTTCATGCCCTGGCCGGTCACCTCCCTCCTGGGGCTGCTGGTGGTGCTGGCCCTGGTAGCGGCGGTCTCCTCCCGGCCGGTCAGCCAGGGCGTGAGCATCGTGACGATCGCCGTGCTGGCGATCCTGCCGGTCATGTTCAACGGGCTGGAGCAGTGGTTCGGGCTGATCCTCATCGCCCTGGCGCTGCTGGCGGTGGTCTTCGGCGACGCGGTCGGCGGGCGGCGCTGGGCCGAGATCAGCCTCGCCGAGCAGGCCGAGCTGCGCCGCCAGGACCTGGCCCGCCAGGCGGTGCTGGAGGAGCGCTCCCGCATCGCCAGGGAGCTGCACGACGTGGTCGCCCACCACATGTCGGTGATCGCGCTCCAGGCCGAGGCGGCGCCCTACAAGATCCCCGAGCTGCCCGACACCGCCCTCACCACCTTCGCGCTGCTGCGGGACGAGGCGAGGGCCGCGCTCACCGAGACCCGGCGGGTGGTCGGGCTGCTGCGCGCCGACGACGAGGCCGCCGAGCGGGTGCCGCAGCCGGGCATGGACCGGCTGCCCGAGCTGGTGGCCTCCCACGGCGGGCTGCGGGTGTCGCTGACCGTGACCGGCGCGCCCCGCGACCTGCCCGAGGGACTGGACCTGTCCGCCTACCGGATCCTCCAGGAGGCGCTGAGCAACGCCTCCCGCTACGCCCCCGGCGCCGCCGTCGCGGTCGAGGCGCACTACGACGCCGACCGGCTGCGCCTGTCCGTCGTCGACGACGGGCCGCACGGCGAGCCCGACACCAGCAGCAGCGGGGGGCACGGCCTGGTCGGCATGCGCGAGCGCGCGACCATGCTCGGCGGCACCCTGACCGCGGGCGAGCGGGACGGAGGGTGGGCCGTGATCGCCGAACTTCCCTATGATGACGGACATGATCCGCGTGGTGATCGCTGACGATCAAGTGATGATCAGGGACGGGCTCGCCACGCTGCTGGCCTCCGCCCCGGACATCGAAGTGGTGGGGCAGGCCGGGGACGGGCAGGAGGCGGTGGAGCTCTGCGCCGAACTGCGGCCCGACGTGGTCGTCATGGACATCCGGATGCCGCGGCTGGACGGCCTGGCCGCCACCGAGCGGATCGCCGGCGCGGGTTCGGAAGAGGGCACGAAGGTGCTCATCCTGACCACGTTCGACCTGGACGAGTACGTCTACGAGGCGCTCGGCGCGGGCGCCAGCGGGTTCCTGCTCAAGGACGCCCCGGCGGGCGACCTCATCCACGCGGTGCGGGTGGTGGCCTCCGGCGAGGCGCTGCTGGCGCCGTCGGTGACCCGCAGGCTGATCTCCGACTTCGCCCGCAGGCGGCGGCACGAGCGGCCGCGCAGCGACGTGGCCCAGGTGCTCACCCCGCGCGAGCTGGACGTCCTGCGGCTGATCTCCCGCGGCCTGTCCAACGCCGAGATCGCCGGTGAGCTGTTCCTGTCGGAGCAGACCGTCAAGAGCCACGTCGGCAACGTCCTGAGCAAACTGGGGCTGCGGGACCGCACCCAGGCCGTCGTCTTCTCCTACGAGAACGGCATCGCCGGATGAGGTCCCGCCGCGCCTAGCGGGAGGGGTCGAGCACGAGCTTGCCGACGGTGCGGCGGGAGCGCAGCGCCTCATGGGCGGCCCGCGCCTGGGACAGGCCGTACTCGCCGCCGGGGACCACGCGCAGCGCGCCCGTGGCCGCCAGCTCGAACAGCTCGGTCATCGCGCGGCGCATCACGTCGCCCGGCAGGGTGAAGACGTGCGGCAGCCACATGCCGATCACGGCCGTGGAGTGCCGCAGCAGGGAGGGCGCCTGGATCGGGGACGGCGGCCTGCGGGAGGCCATCCCGTAGAAGGCGAGCCTGCCGAAGGGCGCCAGCGCCGCCAGCGACCGGTCGGTGACCTCGCCGCCGGTCATCTCCAGCACGACGTCCACCCGCCTGCCGCCGTTGGCCTCGATGAGCGCGGCCTTGAGGTCGGATACGGCCGGGTCCAGCGCGACGTCGGCGCCCAGGTCCAGCGCCAGCCTCCGCTTTTCCTCACTGGAGGCGGTGGCGATGACGCGGCCCGCGCCCCAGGCCTTGGCCAGCTGGACGGCCAGGGTGCCGACGCCGCCCGCCGCGGCGTGCACCACCACGGACTCGCCGGGCTCCAGGTGCGCGCTCTTGCGCAGCAGCAGCCAGGCGGTCGCGCCCTGGACGACGAGGCCGAGCGCGGTCGCGTCGTCCACCCCGTCGGGGATGTCGTAGACGGCACCGGCTTCGGCGACCGCCTGCTCGGCGTAGCCGCCGCCGTCGGCGGTCAGGGCGACCACGCGGCGGCCTCCCGAGGTCCCGGCGACCTCGCCGCCGGGGACCATCGGCAGCTTCGCGGCCGCCAGGTAGCTGTTCTCGGCCTGGTGGGTGTCGGCGTAGTTCACCCCGGCGCGGGTGACGTCGACGAGCACCTGGCCGGGGCCCGGCACGGGGGCGGGCACGTCGGCGAGGCGCAGCACCTCGGGGCCGCCGAACTCGGTGATCTGGATGGCTCTCATGATCGGTTCCTTCTCAGACCCGGGGTCCGGGAACACCCCGGAAGCGGAACGGTTCGAACTCGCGGCCGGGCACCACCGGCCAGGCCTGCCCGGTGCCGCCGGAGGCCAGGAGGTTCAGGAAGGCGTCGACGACGGTCTCCACGTCCAGGATCGGGAAGTCCCCGAGGGCGTCGCGCAGCCGGTCGAGGATGCGGGTCTCGGCGAAGGACGGGCACAGCGCGTTGACGCGGACGCCCTCCTCGGCGTAGGCGGGGCCCAGCGAGCGGGCCAGGGCGACGACGGCCGCCTTGTTCGCCGCGTAGACCGGCTCGTAGGGCATGGGGGCCAGGCCGCCCATGCTGCCGGTGAGGACGATGTCGCCGCCGCCGCGGGCGCGCAGCGCGGGCAGCGCCGCGTTCACGCCGTACACGACGCCGTCGAGGTTGATGGACATCGCGCGGCGGTAGACCTCGGGGTCGAAGCCCTCGCCCAGGTCGCAGCCGGTGCTCACGCCGGCGTTGAGGAACGCCACGTCCAGGCCGCCGAACCGCTCCACCACCGCCTCCACCGCGCGCACGCTGTCGGCGTGCTCGCGCACGTCGCACGGCACGAACAGGGTGTCCAGCTCGGCGGCGAGCGGCTGGCCGCCCTCGGCGTCCACGTCCGAGAGCACCGGCAGGGCGCCGAGGCCGGCCAGGCGGCGCGCGGTGGCCGCACCGATGCCGTTGGCGCCGCCGGTGATCCAGACGACCTTTCCCTTGAGTTCCACGGACCCTCCCGTTAAGTAACTGACGAGTCAGTTATGGTACCGGTATGGACTTCTCACTGAGTGAACGGGCAGCCGACCATCTGGCCCGGCTGCAGGATTTCATGGACGCGCACGTCTATCCCGCCGAGGCCGTCTACGAGGCGCAGCGCGCGGAGCTGACCGCCGCCGGACGCCCCCACGACCTGCCCCCGATCGTCGAGGAGCTCAAGGCCGAGGCGCGCGAGCGCGGCCTGTGGAACCTCTTCCTCCCCGACGTCTCCGGCCTGTCCAACACCGACTACGCCACCCTGGCCGAGCTGACCGGCCGCTCCGCCGCGCTGGCCCCCGAGGCCCTCAACTGCGCGGCCCCCGACACCGGGAACATGGAGGTGCTGCACATCTTCGGCACCGAGGAGCAGAAGGAGCGCTGGCTCAAGCCGCTGCTGGCGGGCGAGATCCGCTCCTGCTTCGGCATGACCGAGCCGGACGTGGCCTCCTCCGACGCCCGCAACATCTCCACCTCCATCGTGCGCGACGGCGACGAGTACGTCATCAACGGGCGCAAGTGGTGGACGACCGGCGCCGCCGACCCGCGCTGCCAGGTCATGATCCTCATGGGCAAGACCGACCCGGAGGGCCACCCCTACCTCCAGCAGTCGATGGTGCTGGTGCCGATGGACTCCCCCGGCCTGACCATCGTGCGCGACCTGTCGGTCTTCGGCTACCACGACCAGCACGGGCACTGCGAGATCCGGCTGGAGGACGTGCGGGTGCCGGTGGGCAACCTCATCGGGCAGGAGGGCGGCGGGTTCGCCATCGCCCAGGCGCGGCTGGGGCCCGGCCGCATCCACCACGCGATGCGCACCATCGGCCTGGCCGAGCGGGCGCTGGAGCTGATGTGCGAGCGGGCCGCCTCCCGCGTGGCGTTCGGCAAGGAGATCGCCCGCCAGGGCGTGGTCCAGCAGTGGATCGCCGAGTCCCGCATGGCCATCGAGCAGGCGCGGCTGCTCACCCTCAAGACCGCCTGGCTGATCGACACCCAGGGGGTGAAGGCGGCCCGCTCCGAGGTCGCCGCGATCAAGGTGGTCGCGCCGCGTGTCGCGCTGGAGGTCGTCGACCGGGCGATCCAGGTCCACGGCGGCGCGGGCGTCTCCCCCGACACGCCCCTGGCGCGGATGTGGGCGGGAGCGCGTACGCTACGGCTTGCGGACGGCCCCGACGAGGTGCACATCCGCTCCGTCGCCCGCACCGAACTGGCTCCTTATCTTGGCAAGTAGAAGACTCTCCGCCGCCATCCGGCGGGAGCAGCTGATGTCCGCCGCGCTGGCCGAGTTTGGCCGGCGCGGCTTCCACCTCACCCAGATGGAGCACGTCGCCGCGGCGGCCGGTGTCTCCAAGGCGCTGCTGTACCAGCACTTCGAGTCCAAGGAGCAGCTCTTCTCCGAGGTCGCCCAGACGATCGTCGACGACCTGACGGCGCGGCTGGCCGCCTCCGAGGTGGAGCACGCCTCGTCCCTGGAGCGGGTCTCGGGCATGGTGGCCACCCTGTTCGACTACGCCACCGCCGAACCCGACGCCTGGTCGGTCATCATCCGCCACCTCGACAAGCCCGAGGTCGGGATGGAGCTGCGGGAGCTGCGGGAGAGCTTCGGCAAGGCCGCCGCCGACCGCCTGCTGTCCCGGCGCAGGCGGCAGCTCGACGCGCGGGAGCTGGCCGCCAACGAGCGCCGGGCGCTGCTGCTGGTGCCGCTCATCTACGGCTCGCTGTTCTCGCTGATCTCCTGGTGGCTGGAGCACCCCGAGACCGAGCGCGAGCGGGTCGAGGCGATGGCCCTGGACTTCATCTGGCTGGGCCTGGAGCGCGTGCGCAACGGCGAGCGGCTGCCCCGGGGGCAGGAGGGCTGACCGCCGGGTCAGAGGCTCTTGGCCATGCAGATCGAGTGGAGCTCCGGGACGGCGGCGTAGGGCGGGTACACGGGGATGAAGGTGTAGCCCTCGCGCTCGTAGACGCGGACGGCGTCGGGCTGGCGGTCGCCCGTCTGGAGGATCACGCGGACGGCCCCGGCCTTGCGGGCCGTCTGCTCGACCCAGTCGAGCAGCGCGCGGGAGACGCCGCTCCCCCGCGCCTCGGGTGTGACGTACATGCGCTTGAGTTCGAGGTCGGCGCCCCGCCGGCGCAGCGCGGCGTGCCCGACCGGCTCTCCGTCGCGGCTGGCGACGCCCACGGACACGAACTCCTCGGGGTCGACGGCCAGCGCCGCCCACAGCTCCGGTCCGGCGCCTGCGGCCCGGTCGGCGTACCGCTCTCCCATCTCCGCGTCCATCGCCGCCCGCAGCCGTTCGCCGTCCGGGTCGTTCCAGTCACATGTCCGTACTTCGATCACCGTGCGACGATACCCGCCGTTCTCGACCGCCTCCGGAGGGGCCTCCGAGGGCGGAGCGGGCTTCGGCGAGGCGGGCGAGGGCGGTCTCGGTCTGGGCCTCGGCCTCCTCCAGGCGGCGGCGGACGGCGGAGCGGTGGAGGCGGAGCTGCTCCAGGTGGTGGCGGAGCCGCTCCTCCTCCTGTTCGACATGGGCGACCTCACGGCGCAGGGCGTCGCGTTCTCCGACCAGTTCGGCGGCCTTGTGCTCCAGCTGCTCGACGTGCTTGCGCCGCTTCTCCTCGCGGGCGCGGGCCTGCTCCCCCGCCGCGGGCGCCGCCTCGCCGGGCGCGGGCGCCTCGGGGACGGCGAAGCCGGCGTGGCTGCGGGGGTGGGTGAGCCGGCCCGAGCGCACCTCCTCGGCGGCGTCGGCGTCGACGATCGCGGCCTGGAGCGTCTCCTCCACCTCGTGCGCCGCCTGCTCGCCCAGCGGGCGGCCGGTGGCCTCGACCTGGACGCCCGCCACCCGGACGGCCTCGGCCACCGCCAGGTTGCGCACCCGGTCGAACCGGGCGGGTTCCTCGCCCTCGGCCCAGCCCCGGCGGATCTCCTCGCCCAGTTCCAGCAGCTCCCCCACCAGGTCGCCCTGCTCGCGCACCAGCAGGTTCACCGCCCAGGCCGAGACCGTCGGCCGCCGCAGCGCCCTGATGCGCTTGGCGGGCGCCTCGTCGTCCCCGGCCTGCGCCGCGTCGGCGAGCCTGCGCCGGGTCTGGACGAACTCCGAGGGCGGCACCCGGTAGAGCTCCTCAATGGCCGCGTTGAGATCCACAACCGGTAACTACCACCGGAGATCTCCCCGGAATCCGGGAGTGATCATTATCTCCCCGCCGAGAAGGACGTTTCCCCTACAAAGCCCAAAAGTCACCGCCGAATCCTCGATTGACGGAAGACCTGACTGACCCTGACGTCCGCCCTTCCTCGCCGGCGCGGCCATGGCCCGGCGCCGGCCGCGCTCCTAGGCTCACAGGGGTGAACACCGTTCCCTTCCTCGTCACCGCCTTCCTCGTCATCGGCGTGCTGGCCCCGGAGAAAGGCGCGTCCCGACCGCCGGGCGGCACCTCCGGCGTCCGGATCGAACGGATCGGCTTCGACGCGCCGGGCGCCGACGACCGGACGAACCGGAGCCTGAACAACGAGTGGGTGGAGGTCGAGAACCGCTCCGGCAGGGCGCGGAACCTGCGCGGCTGGCGGCTGCAGAACACGAACGGCGGCACCTACACCTTCGGCGACCTGCGGCTGGCGCCCGGCCGGAGTGTCCGGGTCCATACCGGTTCCGGACGCGACACCCGGGGGCACGTCTACTGGAACCGCGACACCCACGCCTGGCGGAACGCGGGCTCGACGGTCCGGCTGCGCTCCCCCGCGGGCAGGACCGACTCCTGCCGGTGGGGCCCGGGCGGGACGGTCAAACGTTGTTGACCTTATAGTGACTATTCCTATTGACTTAATAGGAAATAGCTCCGATCATGGACATACCCCCTTGGTCCGTGTTCGGAGTGTGATCACCTTGCTCAGCCGCCGCCAGCTGCTCCGCACCTCGGCACTGCTCGGTCTCGGAGTCCCGGCGCTGACCGCGGCGTCGGGGCCCGTCCGCGCGCAGGAGGCGCGGGAGGAGGGCGCCGCGCAGGCGCGGGCGGCCACCGACACCCGTCCCAACCTCATCCTCGTCGTCGCCGACGACCTGGGGTACGGCGCGCTCGGCTCCTACGGCCAGAAGAAGATCAGGACACCGGTCCTGGACCGCATGGCCCGCCAGGGGCTGCGCTTCACCCAGGCCTACGCCGCCGCCTCGGTCTGCGCCCCCTCCCGCTGCTCCCTGTACACCGGCCTGCACACCGGCCACTCCCGGGTCCGCCAGAACCCCCGGGCCGGCCTGCCCAACGGGCTGCGCGAGGAGGACACCACCTTCGCCGAGGCGCTGCGCGACGCCGGCTACCGCACCGGCCTGTTCGGCAAGTGGGGGCTCGGCCCCGAACGAGGCGGCCAGCCCAGCCACCCCAACGCGCGGGGATTCCAGGATTTCTACGGCTACATCAACCACCGCCACGCCCACGACTACTACCCCGAGCACCTGTGGCGCGACGGGGAACGGGTGCGCCTGAAGGCCAACCGGCAGGGGCGGCAGGGCGCGTACGCCCCCGACCTGCTGCGCGACCGTGCCGTCTCGTTCATCAAGAAGTCCGGGGAGAAGCCGTTCCTGCTCGTCTACACGCCCAACCTGCCGCACTCCCCCAGCGACGTGCCGGGCCTCGGCCGCTACCGGAACAAGCCCTGGCCGCGCGCCGACCGGGGGCACGCCGCGCAGATCACCCTGCTGGACTCCCATCTGGGCGACCTGCTGGACGCGCTGCCCAAGGGCCGCAGGACGATCGTGCTGGTCACCAGCGACAACGGGCCGCACGAGGAGGGCGGTGTCGATCCCGACCGGTTCGACGCCAACGGAAGGCTGCGCGGCTACAAGCGCAACCTCTACGAGGGCGGCATCCGGGTGCCGCTGATCGCCTGGGGGCCCGGACTGGTGAAGCGGGGGCGCAGCTCGCGCGTCACCCAGCACACCGACCTGTTCCCCACCCTCGCGGAGTTCGCCAAGGCGGCCGTCCCACGGCACCTGGACGGCACCTCGCTGCGCGGCACTCTCATCGGCGGCCGCGGCCAGGCACCCGCGAAACACCTGTACTGGTACCGGAGCGAGACCCACTCCACCCGGAGGGCGAACGCGGCGGAGAACGGCAGCGTCACCCGGATGGCGGAGGCGGTGCGGCAGGGCGACTGGAAGCTGGTGCGCTTCGCGCCCGGCTCCGGCCGCCCCCGCTCGGACTCCGGCTGGCGGACCGAGCTGTACGACCTGGGCAAGGACCCCGGGGAGCGCCGGAACCTGGCCTCCCGCCATCCGGAGGTCGTCATCCGGCTCTCCCGGCTGGCCTCCGCTTCCTGGGCCGGCTGACCGGTCGTCCGCGCCCGTCCTGGGTAGGGCCCGGACATGGGGGTTTCTCAGGACGCCGGGCCGTTCGTGCCCGGGAACGCGGATCTGACGGAGCTGCGGGAGGCCGCGGCGGGGTGCCGGGGGTGCGCGCTCTACGAGCGGGCCACCGGGACGGTCTTCGGGGAGGGGCCCGCCGCGGCCCGGCTCATGCTGGTCGGCGAGCAGCCCGGCGACCAGGAGGACCGGCAGGGCAAGCCCTTCGTCGGCCCCGCCGGGCGGCTGCTGGGCCGGGCGCTGGAGGAGGCCGGGATCGAACGGGACGCCGTCTACCTCACCAATGCCGTCAAGCACTTCAAGTTCACCTGCAAAGAGGGCTCGAAGCGGCGCTTCCACCAGAGCCCCGGCGCCACCGAGATCAACGCGTGCCGTCCGTGGCTCGTGGCCGAACTGGAGAACGTCTCCCCCGAGGTGGTCGTCGCGCTGGGCGCTGTGGCGGGCAGGGCGCTGCTGGGGCCGTCGTTCCGCGTGACCAGGCAGCGGGGCGTGCCGCTGGACTGCCCGCCCTTCGCGTCCATCGGCGCGCCGGAGAAGGCGCAGGGACCGCCGGCCGGGCGGATCGTCGCCACGATCCACCCGTCGGCGGTCCTGCGCGCCCCCGACCGGGACGCCGTCTACGCCGGGTTCGTCAGCGACCTGGGGGTCGCGGCCCGGCTGCTGGACTGAGCCCTTCAGGCCCTCGTCTGCGGCTCGTAGCCCTCGTCCTCGCCGCCCGGCCCGTCCGCGGGCGCGATGGGCGGGAAGGAGGGGCCGGGCTCGTGCTCGGCGCCGATGTCGGGGGACTCGTCCTCGGGTTCGGCGCCCTGCTCGACTCTGCGGTCGGCGAAACTGCGCTTGTCTTCCCTGTCCTTCATGCTCCCCCTTCCGGGATCAGCCCGGGTGGATCTCGCCTCCGGCCGGGACCAGGGTCTGGCCCGTGTAGTACGAGGAGGTGCGGTTCGCGGCGAAGAACACATACGACGGGGCGATCTCGTCGGGCTGCCCCGCCCGTCCCATCGGCGCCTGCTCGCCGAAGCCCTCGACCTTCTCGGCGTCGAACGTCGCCGGGATGAGCGGCGTCCACACCGGGCCGGGCGCCACGCAGTTCACCCGGATGCCCTTGTCCTTCAGCGAGGAGGCCAGCGACTGGGTGAGGTTCATCGCCCCCGCCTTGGTGGCGGCGTAGTCGATGAGGGTGGGGTTGCCGCGCAGCCCGTTGATCGAGCCGGTGATGACGATCGAGGAGCCCTCCGAGAGGAACTCCAGCGCCTCCTGCACGCACCAGAACAGGCTGAGCAGGTTGACCTCGACGGTGCGGCGCAGCTGCGCCGTGTCGATCTTCTGGACGTCGTCGGCCGGGGTCTGGGTGCCGTGGTGCAGGACCAGGACGTCGAGCCCGCCCAGGGCGGTGCCCGCGTCCCGGACGACCTGCCGGCAGTGCCGCTCGTCCCCCAGGTCGCCGCCGAAGGTGTGGCAGGCCCGCCCTTCGGCCTCCACCAGCCGCGCGGTGTGCCGGGCGTCGGCCTCCTCCTCCAGGTAGGCGATCGCCACGTCCGCGCCCTCCTTGGCGAAGGCCGCGCTCACCGCCCGGCCGATGCCGGAGTCGCCGCCGGTCACCAGGGCCCGGGCGCCCTCCAGCAGGCCGCTGCCGCGGTAGTCGCGCATCTCGTCATGCGGCCGGGGCTCCATCTTCTCGGTCACTCCGGGGTACTTCTGGCTCTGTGCCGGTCTCTCGCTCAACGGCTTCTCCTTCCTCGCCCTTCAGGTACGGCGCTCTTCGTGGCCGATGCCCAGGTCCCGGACGATGTCGGGGAGCCCTTCGTAGGACTTCCCGGGCAATTGGGACAGACGGGAGACCACCACGTCCGGCGCGCCGGACTGGGCGGCGTGGTCGGCCAGCTCGCGGGGCTGCGCCGGGTACTGCACCCCGGCCAGCACCGAGGCCACCTCGCTGCGCGCCTCGACGTCCTGCGGGGTCATTCCCGGAGGCGCTCCCCTCCGGTCGGTCAGGTGGGCCGTCGGGTCGAGGCCGGAGTCGGTGTCCACGGGTTCGGGATCGTTCCACGGCTGCGGATGGGTGGAGCTGCCGGTGCGCGTCAGCCCCTCGCTCTCCCTCCGCATCTCCTCGTCGAGCTTCGGACCGTGCTTGTCGCTCTTCTCGGCCATGTGCCTGCCTTTCACGTCTTCGTGCGTCTTCATGCCGGGGGCGGAGCTTCAGTGGCGCGGATGCTTCCGCGAGGCGTCGTGCTCCTCGGCCTCCCGCACCCCCTCCTCGTCGGGGGGAAGGGAGTACTCCTGGTCGTTGCGCTCTCCGGGAACCCCGGTGCCGCTGCGCGGGATGGCGCCCTCGTTCTCGGTGACGGGAGGAACGGTGCGCCCGCGCGCGTCAGAACCGCGATTGACCGGGGCGAATTTTCTGTCGTGCGCTTTCTGGGCTTCATGACCCTTATCGTCATATTTGGTCATGGCTCATTCCCTACCCTGCGGCAGCGCTACACACTCACCATCTCCAAGAAAACCGAAAAATCTACTCAAACAACACCGAAACGCAACCGGAAAGGCCCGAGAGTCCGGGGCATCGGACGGTCGGCGCGCAGCCGCACCCCCGCTCTCTGCCGGAAGTCGTGCGCCCGCAGGAGCTCCGCCAGGAACATGCTCGTCGACAGCAGGACCAGCTGCCGGCCGGGGCACTCGCCCGGCCCGCCGCTGAACGGGAGGATCGACCAGTCCTCCCGCGCCGTGCCGTCCAGCCAGATGTCCGGCGCGAAGGAGTCGGCGAACGGCAGGTTCTCCCCGTCCCGCTGCGTGAAGGGGGTGAAGATGAGCATCCCCGTCCTCGCGGGCATCGTCCTGCCCGCCCAGACCGTGTCCTCGGTGCTCTCCCGCAGGATCGCCATCGTGGTCGGCCACAACCGCAGCGACTCCTGCACGCAGGCGCGCAGGAACGGCAGCTCCACCGACCCGCTCTCGGCCTCGCGGCGCGCCCGGCGCATCTGCTCGGGATGGGCGGCCAGCAGCGCCAGCGCGCGGAACGCGGCCATGCCCGCGGGCTCGTAGGCGAACAGCCACTGCGGCACCTGCTGCCGGGGCTCGGTGCGCTCCGTCCGGGGCGTCTGGGCCATCAGGCCCGCGAGGCTTCCCGGTTCGGCCCGCCGCAGGTGGGCGTCCAGCCGGCGCTGGAAGCGGGCGCGCAGGCGCTTGCGGCGAGGGTGGGCGAACGCCCAGTCGGCGTTCATGCGCAGCTTGGTCAGCATGTCGCTGACGCGGTGGTCGTCACGGGCGGCGTCGCCCAGCACGATCCGCCGGATGACCCGCCACCAGGCGACCCGGAACTCGTCCCAGCCCAGCTCGCCGGACTCCTCGACCTTCCGGAGCAGTACGGCCGCCTCCTCCTCGATCTTGCGGGAGAACCGGCCGGCCATGCAGTGCACGGGGTGGGGGGTGTCGAGCACCGCCTCGTTGAAGGCGCGCCGGTCGGCCCGGTCGGCGCCGCGCGAGATGAGCACGCCGTGCGGCTGGAAGTGCGCGAGGGAGGCGTGCTTCTCCCAGGTGTCCAGCGAGAAGGGCTCGGGCGAGTGCACCAGCGCCCGCTTCGCGTCCTCGGGCGACAGCAGCAGTGCGAACGACCGCACGGGAATCCGCAGGTGCAGCGGGCCCGGGCCGTAGCGGTGGCGCAGCCGCGTCAGCAGGCGCCCCGCCCTGAGGTCCGCCTGCAGCTCCTCGGAGAGCGCGACGATCCCGGGGCGGCGCGCGATGACACCGCGGGCGATCGCCGGTGCCATCACCAGCGCGCCGACGCGCAGGGTGTCGGTGATCGACGCCCTGGTCAACGGCAGGACACCGGACTCGTTCCGGCGGGTGTCCTCTTTCGTCCCCTCCTTCACGGGGGCGGCCATGGAAGCTCCTTTCGAAGAAGACGCGGTGTCACGGGGTGCGGCCGACGCCCGAGAAGAACTCCCGGACGCGCAGTGGACCGCTGGACGCCTTCGACAGGGCCGGCGTGTCCTCGTCCGCGCCCGTCCTGAGCCCGGCCAGGAACTCCGAGAACGCGTAGAGGGAGGTGTACTCGGGCTCCCAGCGCAGCTCGTCGCGGGCCCGGCTGACGTCCATGAGCGGCAGCCGCATCACCAGATCGAACAGATGCGGGGAGGCCGGGACCAGGTGCAGGCCCCAGGCCGCCGCCAGGAACGCCCGGACCGCCGCCGCGGGCATCTTCACCTTGCGGGCCCTGAACACCGCGGCCAGCTCATCGCCGTCGATGACCGGCGCGGCGGCGAGGTTGAAGGCGCCGCGGACGGGTCGCATGACGGCCTGGTGGAAGGCGCGCCCCGCGTCCGAGGAGTGCAGCATCTGCATCTTCAGCCCGGGGATGTCCGGGACGACCGGCACGATCCCGGGCCGCACGAGCCTGCCGGGGACCAGCGGGCCCGCGAAGATCCTGCGCTGCTCCGTCGCGGTGCGCCGTTCGAAGACGAACCCGGGGCGCATCCTCACCACGCGGCACTGCGGATACCTCGCCTCGAAGCCGTCCAGGAGCCTTTCGACGTACGCCTTCTCCCTGCTGTAGGCGGCGGTCGGCCAGCCGTGCGTGGGCCAGTCCTCCCCCACGAAGCGGTCCTTGGGGCCCGGCGAGTAGGCGCCGACGGACGAGGAGTAGACGAGTGTGGGCACCCCCGCCTCCGCGACGGCGTGGAACACCCGGGCGCTGCCCAGGACGTTCGTGCGCCAGGTCGTGTAGGGGTGGTGGGTCGGCTGGAAGATCCAGGCCAGGTGCACCACGGCGTCCGCGCCGCGCAGCAGCGGCACCAGGTCGCTCCTGGCGATGTCGGCGGTCATCCACTGGGTGCGGCCGATCTCCAGGCGCGGCCTGCGGCGGGCGATGCCGATGAGCCGGGTGACCTCCGGGTCGGCCGAGAGCGACCGCAGCGTGTTCGTGCCCAGGTTTCCCGTGCCGCCGATGACCACTACCCGCATCGTCCCCCGCCCTTCCGGCCCCCGCCGGGTCGCTCCGCGTGCCCCCGTGACCGGTGCGCAAATGCACCGTGTTCATCTTCTCCCTCCCCGGGAAGGCATGAAAGAAACGGGAGGAACAACCGAGATCGGGGGATTCGGCCCGTGAGTCATATGAGTTCGGTAACACGCGCGGGAAATGCGCGGCCCCTCCGCGGGGAGGGATCCCGCCGGTCTCTGTGGGCCGGATTCCTGTTCGGACTGGGCGCGGTGGCGTTCATCGACGAGGCGGTCCTCCACCGGCTGCCGCACCGGCGCCCTTTCCACGACGGATCGGCATCGGGCATCGGACTGGTCTCCGACGGGCTGTTCCACGCCTTCGGCTGGTTCGCCGCCGTCCTCGGGCTCGTGATGGTCGCCGACGCCGCGCGGCGGAGGTGCCTGGACAAGCGCTTCCTGGGGGCGGGGGCGCTGCTGGGCGCGGGAGGCTTCCAGTACTACAACGGCATCGCGTCCCCTGACCGGCCCTGGTACGCCATCGCGGTGCTCCTTCTCGCCGCGGGCTGCTGGCCGCTCCTCTCGGCGCGGCGACGGGGCGGGGCGGAGTGATGGGAGACGGCCACCGTCTTCCCCCGCCCGCCTCGCCGCTGCAGTGGGCCGCCGCGCTCGCCATGGTCGCCGTGGTGGTCGTCTACCTCGCCGCGGCGAACCGGCTGAGACGCCGGAGGGACGCCTGGCCGTGGCCGCGCGACCTGTCCTTCGCCGCCGGAGGCGTCGCCGTCGCGGCGGTGACCGTGGCCCCCCTTCCCGGGGGCGAGTTCACCGCGCACATGCTCCAGCACCTGGTCATCGGGATGGCCGGACCGCTGCTGCTCATCCTGGCCCGGCCCGTCACCCTGCTGCTGCGGACGCTGCCGCCGGGGCGGACGCGGCGGGTGCTGCTGGCGGTGGTGCAGTCGCGGATCGCGGCGGTGCTGGTGTTCCCTCCGGTCGCCGCGCTCATCGGCGTCGGCGGGCTGTGGCTGATGTACCGGACGCCGCTGCTGGCCTTCGCGCACGGCCGTCCCCTGCTGGAGGCGCTGCTGCATCTGCGGGTGTTCGCGGCGGGGATGCTGTTCACCACGGCCCTGTGCCGGCTCGACCCGATGCGCCACCGCTACTCCCTGGCGCTGCGCGCCGGGACGCTGGTGGTCGCGAGCGCCGCCCACTCCGTCCTCGCCAAGTCCCTGTGGGCCGCGCCGCCTCCCGGGCTCGCCTTCACCGCGGCCGACCTGCAGGCGGGGGCGCGGCTGATGTACTACGGCGGCGACCTGGTCGAGGTGGGGCTGGCGCTGGTCATCGTGCTGGGCTGGTACGCCGAGTCCGGACGCGCCCTCCAGCGGGAGCGGCGGCGCTCGGACGCCGTCGCGGGCGGCGTGTGATCTGCCGCGAATTGACACATTGCCGTGATTGGCGGGGAAACCTCCGGGCAAAGGGTCACAACGGGGCAAATCACACAAGGGGGAAAGATGAAGGCAGTGACCTGGCACGGCCGGCGCGACGTCCGGGTGGAGCAGGTGCCCGACCCGATCATCAAGGAGCCCAACGACGCGATCATCAAGGTCACCTCCACCGCCGTCTGCGGCTCGGACCTGCACCTGTACGAGGTGCTCGGACCCTTCCTGCAGGAGGGCGACGTCCTGGGGCACGAGCCCATGGGCATCGTCGAGGAGGTCGGGCCGGAGGTCTCCCACATCAGGCCCGGGGACAGGGTGGTGATCCCCTTCAACATCTCCTGCGGCCACTGCCACATGTGCGACAGGCGGTACTACGCCCAGTGCGAGACCACCCAGGTCCGCGAGTACGACAGCGGCGGCGCGCTCTTCGGCTACACCAAGCTGTACGGGGAGGTCGCGGGCGGCCAGGCGGAGTACCTGCGGGTGCCGCAGGCGCAGTTCGGGCCGATCAAGGTGCCGCACGGCACCCCGGACGAGCGGTTCCTCTTCCTGTCGGACGTGCTGCCGACCTCCTGGCAGGCCGTCGAGTACGCCGAGGTCCCCGATGGCGGCAGCGTCACCGTCCTGGGACTCGGCCCCATCGGCCAGATGTCCGCGCGCATCGCCCGCCACCGCGGCTACCGCGTCATCGGCGTCGACCTCGTCCCCGAACGGCTGGAGATGGCCCGCCGGCACGGCGTGGAGACCATCGACCTGCGGCACACCGACGTCGTCGCCGCCGTCCGCGACCTCACCGGCGGCCGCGGCACCGACTCGGTCATCGACGCCGTCGGCATGGAGGCGCACGGCTCGCCCTTCGCCAAGGCCGCGCAGTCCTTCACCGCGCTCCTGCCCGACAAGGTCTCCGCGCCGCTCATGACCCACGCCGGAGTGGACCGGCTGGCCGCCCTGCAGACGGCGATCGAGGTGGTGGCCCGCTGCGGCGTCATCTCGCTGTCCGGCGTCTACGGCGGCATGTCCGACCCCATGCCGATGCTGCGCCTCTTCGACAAGGGCGTCACCCTGCGCATGGGCCAGGCGCACGTCCGCCGCTGGCTGGAGCCGCTGATGCCCCTGGTCACCGACGAGTCCGACCCGCTGGGCGTCCTGGACCTGGCCACCCACCGCGTCCCGCTGGACCGCGCGCCCCAGGCCTACGAGGCCTTCCAGAAGAAGCGCGACGGCGCCATCAAGGTGGTCCTCGACCCGGCCCTGTGACGGTTCGGTGTTTGAGACGCCCGCATCCGTGCCGATACCGAGGGTGAACAGAAACCCCGATTCCGTCACGAGGCGGCGAGTCGCCCATGAACTCCACCACCGTCCCCGCGCGCCCGGCGCGCCTGCCCTGGCGCGCCGACTTCCTCACCGCCCTCCTCGGGATCGCGCTCCAGGCCGTCGCGGCCTTCTCCGTCGTCATCGCCTCGGGTCTCACCAGCGGCGCCGGGCGGGCGGGCGGCGGCACCGGCCGCGCCGGCCAGGTCCTCGACCTCGGCCTCGGCACGCTGGCCTGCCTCACCCTTCTGGTGGCGCTCCTCCTGCGCGCCAAGGCGCCCATCACCGCCGCCCTGCACCTCCTGCTGTCCGGGGCGCTCCTGCTGGCGATCCTCACCGCGCCGCCCGTCTCCAAGTCCAGGCCGCCCTCCCGCACCCCGGCCCCCACCTTCACCGGCACGCGCTGATCCGCGCGTTCCCCGGAGAAGGGGTTTGAAATGAAAACTGTTTTCACTAAGATGACCGGTCGTCGGCGTGAAGGGGGTCGGGGTGGCGACGGGCGCACGGGGGAAGGCGGAGACGCCTCCCGCGGAGTGGGGGAGGCGGCGGGCCGAGCCGGGCGCCGATGCCGTGTGGTGGTTCGTCTCGGCCGTCTCGCTGCTGGCGATCGGCCGGATCTGGGTGGCGCCCTGGGTGACCTGGACGGGGGTGCAGGCCTGGTCGACGATCTTCATTGCGATCTGCGTGCAGGCGCTGCCGTTCCTGGTCTTCGGGGTGGCGCTGTCGGCGGCGATCACCGCGTTCGTGCCGGCGGAGGTGTGGAGCAGGGCCCTGCCGCGGCGAGGGGCCGCGGCCGTGCCCGTCGCGGGGATGGCGGGCGCCGTCCTCCCCGGGTGCGAGTGCGCCTCGGTGCCGGTGGCCGGGAGCCTGATGGCCCGGGGCGTGGTGCCCGCGGCGGCGCTGACGTTCCTGCTGGCCGCCCCGGCGATCAACCCGATCGTCATGGTGGCCACGGCCGTGGCGTTCCCCGGGCGGCCGGAGATGGTGGCCGCCCGGTTCGGCGCCTCCCTGACCGTGGCGGTGCTCGCCGGCTGGGTGTGGTTGCGGTTCGGCAAGGGCGAATGGCTGCGGATCCCCGACCGCCCCGACCACTCCGGCGGGCGCTGGGAGGCGTTCCGGGTGGCGGTGCGGCATGACTTCCTGCACGCCGGCGGCTTCCTGGTGGTGGGCGGGGTAGCCGCGGCCACGATCAACGTCGTGGTCCCCGCCGCCTGGGTGAACGAGCTGGCCGGGGTGCCCTGGGCCGCGGTGCTGACCCTGGCGGTGCTCGCCGTGCTGATGTCGATCTGCTCGGAGGCCGACGCCTTCGTGGCGGCGAGCCTCACCGCGTTCTCCCCCACCGCGAAGCTGACGTTCCTGGTCGTGGGGCCGATGGTCGACCTCAAGCTCATCGCCCTGCAGACGGGCGTGTTCGGCAGGCGGTTCGCGGTCCGCTTCATCCCGCTGACCTTCGTCCTGGCGGTCGCGGTGAGCGCCGTGACGGGAGGGCTGTTCCTGTGAGCAGAGCCGTGCAGAACCTGCTGATGGTCCTCGTCGGCGGGGCGGTCCTGTGGATCACCCTGGTCACCGGGGAGGTCGTCAACTTCGTCAAGGAGGGGCTGCGCTGGCCGCTGGTCGCCTCGGCCGCCGTCCTGATCGGCCTCGGCCTGGCCGGGATGCGCCGCGACTGGCGGGAGCGGCCCGGCGAGCACCCCGGCGGCGGACACGGCCCCGGCGGGCACGGGCACGGCCCGGACGGTCCGCGCACGGCCTGGCTGCTGTGCCTGCCCGTGCTGGCCATCTTCGCCGTCGCCCCGCCCGAGCTGGGGGTGTTCACCGCCGACCGCACCGACGGGGCGAGCACGGTCGCGCCGCCGAAGATCCCGGTCGAGGACGACGACTACGCGCTGCCGCCGAGCCCCGACCCGTACCCGATCTCGGTCGGCGAGTTCATGGGGCGCTCCTTCGAGGCGCAGATCGGCGGCCAGGTCACCCTCGCCGGCCGCAGGCTCGTGCTGGAGGGCTTCGCCACCCCTGGCAAGCAGGGCGCCTGGTACCTCACCCGCCTCCAGATGAGCTGCTGTGCCGCCGACGCCATGGCGCTGAAGGTCAAGATCCTGGACGCGCCCGCACCGGCGAAGGGCTCCTGGGTCCGTGTCGTCGGGCTCTGGCGTCCGGCGGGCGAGCCGCGCGGCAGCGGCGTCTACGAGTTCACCGCGCAGAGCGTGAGCCCTATCGACAAGCCGGACAATCCATACGAATAACCGCTGGTCCTTCCTTGTCCAAAGAGATCAGGTGCATCCGTCCAGTCGGTACGGTAGGGAATGTCCGCTCGACAAGGAGACGCAGATGTTCCTCCAGATCATCCAGGCACCGGCCCGAGACGCCGACGTCCTGCGTGCGGCGAGCTACCGGTGGGCCGACCGGCTCGGCTCCACCTCCGTCGGGTGGCTGGGCTGCACCGGCGGGGTGACCGAGGAGGGCGTCTTCTTCACCGCCGAGCGGTTCGAGTCCGAGCAGAAGATGTGGGTGGAGTCCGGCCGCCCCGGCCGCCGCCGCTGGTTCTCCGACCTGCGCGCGGGCCTCACCGGCGAACCCGTCTTCACCAACTGCCGCGAGGTCGAGGTCCTGGCCCCCGACCCCGCCGCCATCGACAGGGCGGGCCTGGTCCAGATCGTCCAGGGCCGGGTGCGCAACGCCGGGCTCATGCGCACCCTGATGCGCAGCATGGAGAAGGAGCTCTTCCTGCACCGCCGGGACATGCTCGGCTCCACCCTGGCCTTCCACCCCGACGACGGCTACACCCACCTGCTGTACTTCACCTCCGAGGACGACGTCGCCGACGCCGAGCTGCGCGAGACCCCGCCCCGGATCAAGTCGATGATGGACGCCGTCTACGAGCTCAACACCGTCATGCCCGTCCACCACGTCCTGGCCTCCCCCTGGGTGCACTCCCGGCGCGAGACCGACCGCTAGTCACGGCCGGGCCAGCCAGGTACGGCACAGCCACCAGGCGTCCACCGCGCCGAAAGTGGTGGCCGGATCCACTCCGGTGACGGCCGCGAACCGCTGGACGCGGTTGCGCACGGTGTTGGGGTGGACGAACAGCTTCTCCGCGGCCGCGTTGACGTCCCGGTCGGCCTCCAGCCAGGCGGAGACGGCCGAGGCCACGGGAGCCGCGTTCACTCCGAGGACGTGCCACGCCTGCCGGTGGCGTTCGGCCAGCACCTCGGCGAGGTCGGGCCGGCCGGCCAGCGCCACCAGGGCGGGCACCTCCGCGATGTGCACCACGCCCGTCCGGCCCGACGACTCGGCGGCGGCCAGCGCGTCCAGCGCCAGCCTCCGGGCGACGGGCAGCTCCTCCGGTTCGACGGGCCCGGCCAGACCGGCCGTCGGGCCCGCCCTCCCGACCCGGGACGCGGGAGGCCGCGCGAGCACCGCGACGAGCAGGCCGTCGATCCTGGCGCACGACACCGGGGGCTGCTCGCGCAGCACCCGCTCCAGCGCCGCGGCGGCGCGCAGGTCGGCGGCGCGCGCGACCAGCGTCCACAGCCCTCCGGTGACCGGCAGCCCGGCCTCGGCGGCGGCCAGCGCGGCGGCCGAACCGCCCTCCAGGAGGCGGCGCAGGATCGCCTCGTCCCGCTCGTCGTCCCGCCTGCCGCGGTCGGCGGCCACGGCCCGGTGCGCGGTGATCAGCCGGAAGCGCACGGCCTCGGCCCAGTCGCCGTACAGCTCCCTGGCGTCCAGCAGCAGCTCGGGACCGACCCCGACGGCGGGGGCGATCTCCCGGGCCCGTGCCCAGATCGCGCGCTCGGCGATGTGGATGGCCCCCAGCACCGCCTCGACCGGCACGCCCTGCCGGGCCCGCGTGACGGCCAGGTCCTCCACGAACGACAGCTCCGCCTCGCTGGGCCCGCGCCGGTCGGCCAGGGCGCGGGTCGCGGCGAAGATCAGGGCGCGGGTGTGGCCCGCCATGTCGGCGGGCGGCAGCAGCGCCACCTCCCGCACCATCGCGCGCACTCCGGCCAGCACCGAGGGCAGCAGGGCCTCCTCGCCGACCACCCGTTCCACCAGCTCGACGAGGGATGCCCATTCCGTAGCGGAAGACATCCCGCCATCATGCCCCCTGTTGTGGCCCACCACAAAGCGACCGGACAAAGAGGTGATCTGAACCATATTCTCCGCCGAGATCAAGACCTAGGTTGGGGTGGAGCACAACCTCGGAGAAGAGAAAGCACCATGACCCCTCCCTGCCGTGTCGCCGTCGTCGGCGCCGGAGCGGCCGGCCTCACCGCCGTCAAAGCCCTGCTGGACGCGGGCGTCGAGGCCGTCGCCTACGAGAAGGGCGACCGTCCGGGCGGACTGTGGGCGCGCGGCAACAGCAGCGGCCTCTCCCCCGCCTACGCCTCCCTGCACCTGAACACCAGCAAGGGCCGCACCGAGTTCGCCGACTTCCCGATGCCGGACGCGTGGCCCGACTACCCCTCGGCCGACCACGTCGCCGGATACCTCGCCGACTACGCCGAGAAGTTCGGGCTCACCCCCCACCTGCGCTTCGGCGCCGCCGTCGCCTCCGTCGAACGGGGCGATGACGGCGCCTGGACGGTGGTGACCGAGGCCGGGGACGCCGAACGGTACGACGCCGTCATCGTCGCCAACGGCCACAATTGGGACCCCCGCCTGCCCGACCCCGCCTATCCCGGCGAGTTCACCGGCGAGCAGATGCACGCCCACGACTACCGCGCCGCCGAGGCCTTCCGGGACAGGCGGGTGCTCGTCGTCGGCATGGGCAACTCCGCCATGGACATCGCCGTGGACGCCTCGTACGTCGCGCGGGGGCCGGTCCTCCTGTCGGCCCGGCACGGCGTCCACATCGTGCCGAAGTACCTCTTCGGCCGCCCCTCCGACGCCACCGGCGGCGCCCTGGCCGTCCTGCCGTGGCGGCTCCGCCAGCGCCTCGCCGAGACCATGCTGCGGATCGCCGTCGGCACCCCGCAGAGCTACGGGCTGCCCGCGCCCCGGGGCGGCCTCTTCCAGAACCACCCCACGATCAGCGACACGATCCTGCACCGGCTCACCCACGGCGAGGTCGTCGCGCGGCCCGGCATCGAGCGCTTCGACGGGGACCGCGTCGTCTTCACCGACGGCACGTCCGAGAGCGTCGACCTGATCGTCTGGGCGACCGGCTACAAGGTGACCATCCCCTTCCTGTCCGCGCGCTGGCTGGGCCGGGACCCGGAGGAGATGCCGCTGTACAAGCGGGTCTTCCACCTGGACGATCCGAGCCTGATGTTCGTCGGGCTGATGCAGTCGACCGGCGCGGCCCTGCCGGTCGTGGAGGCCCAGTCGAAGCTCGCCGCCGCCTACCTGTCAGGCTCCTACGCGCTCCCCGACGCCCCGGAGCGCCTGCGCTCGGTGGCCCGCGCCCTGCGTTACGCCGTCGACCGGTGGGGCCGGGACCGACGGCCGCAGATGCGCATCGACTTCGACGCCTACGTCGCCGACGTGCCCGAGGAGATCAAGGCCGGACAGGACAGGCTCCTGCGCGGGAGGGCCCGTCCGTTCACCCCGAACCGCCGCAAGGAGACCTCCGCATGAACCTCCCGCTCACCCTCCTCGACGGCGGCCACCGCGACGCGCACGGCCTACGGGTGATCGTCACCGGTGCCTCCGGCACGTTCGGCCGGGCGATCTGCACCCGTCTGGCCGGGCTCGGCGCCCACGTCATCGGCCTGGACGTCGCCCCGCGCGAGGACGATCCCGTCGAGGTCATCGCCTGCGACCTCACCGACGACGAACAGGTCCCCGAGGCCGTGGCCGAAGCCGTCGGCAGACTCGGCGGGCTCGACCTGCTCGTCAACAACGCCGGCATCGGCGGACCCGCCCCCGCCGAACTGCCGCCCGGGGCCGAGGTGCGCCGCCAGCTCGAGATCAACCTGCTCGGCGTCTGGCGGGTGACGGCCGCGTGCGTGGACGCCCTCGTGAGGTCGCGCGGGCGGGTCGTCATGCTGTCCTCGCGGATGGCCGTCATGCAGCTGCCCCTCGCCGCCGCGTACGGGGCGTCCAAGAGGGCGCTCGTGGCGTACGCGGACGCGCTGCGCATGGAGATCGGCACGCACGTCGGCGTCACGTGCGTCTACCCGTCGATGGTGCGCAGCCCGATCCACGACTCGACCGCCGCGGCGGGCCTCTCCCTGGAGGGCATGAGCCGCTACGAACCGCTGGAGGGCGTCGTCGACGCGGTGGTACGGGCCGCCCTCAGCCGCCGGGTCCACCGCGACCTGCCGACCACGCCGCGCGGGGCCGTCGAGTTCTTCCTCGCCCGCCACCTGCCCTCGGTGACCGACCGGATCATCTCCCGGACGCTCGCCGAACGCGCCGGCTCCGGGGCGTTCAAGGGCGTCGAGCTGGCCGCCGGGGTCGTCAGACGCCTCGGGCCGGGGGCATGAGCGGCGCGGCGGAGGCGCCGCCCCGCACCGGCGACCTCGTCAGGTACTCCACCGGCTCCCTGGGCATGGGCGTGTGGGTCACCGTCCCCGGGCTGCTCCTGCTGTACTTCCTCACCCACACCCTCGGCGTCTCCCCCTTCCTCGCCGGCCTGACCCTGCTGCTGCCCAAGGTCGTCGACGCCGTCGTGCACCCGGCTTTCGGCACGCTGTCGGACCGGCACGCGCGGCGGTCGGGGAACCGGCGCGGCATGCTCCGCTGGGGGCTGCTGCTGGGCGTCGCGATGATCGCGATGTTCACCGTCCCGTCCGGGCTCTCCGGGCCGGCGGCCGCACTGTGGGTCGGCGCCTGGTACATCGCGGGGAACCTGCTCTTCGCCTGCTTCCAGGTGCCGTACCTGACCACCCCGTCGGACCTGAGGATCGGCTACCACGAGCGCACCCGCGTCTTCATGTTCCGGATGCTCTTCCTGACCGTGGGCCTGCTCGGCGCGGGCGTCGTCGCGCCGGCCATGGTCGCGGCGGGCGGGCGCGACGACTACGCCCGGATGGCGCTGGTCCTGGCCGCCGGCATGGCCGTCACCGGATTCGTCGCGCTGGGCGGCGTGCGGAGGCTCACCGACCGGTGCGGGTTCCGTACGCCCGACGCGCACGACCACTCGTTCCTGGACGACGTCAAGGTCGCCTGGCGGGATCGCGACTTCCGGATGCTGGTGCTGTCGTACCTGTTCACCAGCACCACCACGCACCTCTTCCTCGCGGCGGTGCCCTTCTACACCGAGTACGTCTTCGAGAACGACGGGCTGACCGCGGTGTTCATGGGGGCGTTCCTGGGGCCCGCGCTGATCGCGGGGCCCGTCTGGCAGCGGATCTCCCGCCGGATCGGCAAGCAGCGCGGCCTGCTCGTCTCCCAGGGGACCTTCGTCGCGGGTTCGCTGTCCCTGCTGGCGGGCGAGCGGCTCGGGGTCGCCGTGACCGTCGCCGTCATCGTCGCGCTCGGCTCGGCGTTCGCCGGGCTGCAGCTCTTCGCCTTCTCGATGCTCCCCGACGCGGTGGCCGCGGCCGAGGAGCAGGGCTCCTCCCGCGCGGGCGCCTACACCGGGGTGTGGACGGCCACCGACGCGACGGGCACCGCGATCGGCCCCTACGTGTACTCCGCGGTCCTGGCCGTCGGAGGCTTCCTCTCCACCACCGAAGGGCGGACCGTGGCGCAGCCGGACTCCGCGCTCCTGGCGCTGGTGGTCGGCTTCACCCTGGTCCCCGCCGCGCTGATGGCCGTCGCCGTCGTCTTCCAGCGCCGCTACTCCCTGGACGGGCCGGCCACCCGGTGATCGACGGACTCCTCACCGGCACGCACCTCCTCGCGCTCGCCGGGATCACGCTCGGCGCCGCGGTCCAGGCGGCCACCGGAATGGGCTTCTCCCTGGCGGCGGCCCCGGTCCTGATCCTTCATCTGGGCCCCCGCGACGGCGTCGCCGTCACCCTGGTGCTGGCGATGCTCGCCTCGGTGATCCCGCTCCTGCGCGATGTCCGCCACGCCCGCCCCTCCGCCGTGGCCCACCTCCTCGTGCCGACGCTGCTGTGCACCCCGCTCGTCGCCCTAGCGCTCCGCGGCGCCGACACCCGCTGGCTCGCCCTGGCGGCCGGAACCGGCATCGTCGTCGCCGTGGGCATCCTGGCCCGCGGCGCCCGCTGGCCCTGGCTGAACCGTCCGGCGGGGGCCGCCGCCACCGGCGCCGCCAGCGCCCTGCTCAACGTCGTCGGCGGAGTGGGCGGCCCGCCGATCGGCATCTACGCCGCCAACTCCGGCTGGTCACCCGAGACCAGCCGGGCCAACCTCCTTCTCTTCTTCCTCATCCAGAACCTCGTGACGGCCCTGGTCCTGAGCATCGTCCTGCCCGGCCTCCCGGAGCTGGCCGCCCTGGTCCTGGGCACCGCCTGCGGGATGCTCCTCTCCACCCGGATACCCTCCCGCGTCCTGCGAGCCGCCGTCCTCGGCGTCTCCTTCGCCGGAGGCCTCGGCCTCCTCGGCGGCGCCTTCTGAACCGTGCACGCCCCCTCTCCGCCGGGCGGCCGGCCTCCCGCACGCCGACGGACAGGTTTGCCTGTTCTTGGAATCCAGAACCACCTTTCCTCTCCTTCGAGCGGCTATGAAGGGAATCTGGAGAGGTCTTCGGAGGGAGAGCCATGACGACCGCCCCGCAGGTCCGGCCCCGGCTCGGAGCCTCCGCCTGCCTGCTGGGCGAGCCGGTCCGCTACAACGGCGGGCACAGCCGCTGCAGGTTCCTCACCGACGGATCCCTGGCCGACATGGTCGACTGGGTGACCGTGTGCCCGGAGATGGAGCTCGGGCTCGGCACGCCGCGCCGCCCCGTCCGCCTCCTGACCGACGGGCGGCTGGTCGACCGCGACGGGGAGGCCGACCACACGGCGGCCCTGGCCGAGACGGCCCGCCGCGTCCTGCCCTCGTTCGAGGACCTCGACGGCTTCGTCCTGAAGTCCCGCTCCCCCTCCTGCGGGCTGTTCGGCGTCCACCGCTACAGCGCGGGGCTGCCCGGAGAACGCACCGACGGGCAACCCGTCGACCGCCGCGGCCGGGGAGCCTTCGCCGAGGCCCTCGTCGCGGCCCACCCCCGTCTGCCGGTGGAGGAGGACGGGCGGTTGAACGATCCGCTGCTGCGCGAGCACTTCGTGGAGCGGGTCTTCGCGCACGCCAGGCTGCGGGAACTGCTGTCCCGGCCGTGGCGCCCCCGCGACCTGGTGGACTTCCACAGCCGCCACAAACTGCAGATCCTCGCGCACGACCCGCAGCGCTACCGCGAGCTCGGCCGCATCGTGGCCCGCGCCGGCACCGCCGAACGCGGCGCCCTCGCCGCGGACTACCGGCGGGTGTTCACCGAGGCGCTGGCCGTCCGGCCGACACGGGGCCGCCAGGTCAACGCGCTGCAGCACGTCCTCGGCCCGTTCGGGCACCGGCTGAGCCGGGAGCGCAGGAACGGGCTGGCCGACGCCATCGAGGACTTCCAGGCCGGACGCGCCCCGATGAGCGTGCCGGTCGCGCTGCTGCTGCACGACGCGCGCGCCGAGAACGTCACCTATCTCGCGGAGCAGACGCTCCTGGAGCCCTTCCCCGCCGCGCTGCCCCTGCGCCACCACCTGTGAGACACCCGCGGGATATGCGGTGGACGGCGGGGGCATAGGGCGATCATGGAGAATGACGCGATCGATCGTTTCGTCGCCGGGTTCGACGGGCCGGTCCTGCTGGTGACCACGGCGGCGGACGGGGAGCGGGCCGGCTGCCTGGTGGGGTTCGCCACCCAGTGCAGCATCGACCCGGTGCGGTTCCTGATCTGCCTCTCGCGGACCAACCGGACGTTCCGGGTGGCGGCGAAGGCCGAGCTGCTGGGCGTGCACGTGCTGGAGAGCGGCGACTCCGGGCAGCTCGCCCTGGCGCGTCTGTTCGGCGAGAACACCGGCGACGAGGTGGACAAGTTCGCGCGGTGCGCGTGGGAGGAGGTCTCCGGCGGGGTGCCGCTGCTGCTGGACGCCCCGCGCCGGATGGTGGGGCGCGTCCTGGAGCGCAGGGAGTTCGGCGACCACACCGGCTACCTGCTGGAACCCGTGCGCGTCCAGGTCGACGGACGCGACACGCCGCTGGGGCTGACGCAGGTGCTGCACCTGGAGGCCGGACACCCCGCCTGACGGGCGTTTCGCGCCCGGCCGGGCGTGCCCACCCGGCTGCTCGGCCAAGATGGAGGGCTGGACGTACCGGGTGTGTGGCTGGAGGGGGTTTTCCGTGGAGACGCCGGGGTTGAGTGTCGGCGCGGTGGCGCGGCGGCTGGGAGTGTCGGCGTCGACCCTGCGGACCTGGGACCGGCGGTACGGGATCGGGCCGAGCAGGCGCAGCGAGGGATCGCACCGGCGTTACGACGCCTCCGATGTGGCGCGGCTCGAGGTGATGCACCGGCTGATCCTGCAGGGGGCTCCTCCCGGCGAGGCGGCGCGGGTCGCGCTCGGCGGGGAGGCGGGGCGGGAGGAGGCGCGGGAGCCTCGCGCGCACGGGGCCGGGGGCAACCGGCTGGCGCTGAGCACCGCGCCGGCCCGGACGCGCGGGCTGGCGCGGGCCGTGATGGCGTTGAACGGGCCGGTGGTCACCGGGACGGTGCGCGAGGCCGTCGCGCGGGACGGCGTGGTGCGCGCCTGGGAGGAGCTGATCTCCCCGGTGCTGCGCAGCATCGGGGAGCGGTACGCCGCGACGGGCGAGGCCGTGGAGATCGAGCACTTCCTCTCGAACGCGGCGCTGGCCGTGCTCGCGGAGGTGACGGCGCCCCCGCCGCACACGCAGACGCGGCCGGTGCTCCTGGCCTGCGCGCCGGAGGAGCAGCACAGCCTGCCCGCGTACGCGCTGGGCGCCGCCCTGGCCGAACGGGGGATCGCCGGCAGGATGCTGGGGGCCCGCGTCCCGGAGAAGGCGCTGCGGGACGCGGTGGAGAGGATCGGCCCCGGCGCGGTCTTCGTGTGGTCGCAGATGCCCTACACCGGCGACACGGGCGTGCTGGCGCGCGTCCCCGGCGGGCGCCCCGCCCCGCGCGTGATCGCGGGAGGGCCCGGCTGGGCCCGCCCCCTGCCCGAGGGGGTCCGGTTCGCCGCGTCGCTGCCGGAGGCGGTGGAGGCCGTGGCCGAGGCCCTGGGAATGCCCGGCTGAGCACGTCCCCCGCGAGTCCAAGGCACCCGGTGACGGGTGCCTTTTTTCCTGCCCTCCGCCGGGAAGATCTGCCTGTTCTTTAATCCCCGGACTTGTCTTACCTCCCTTGAGCAACTATGAATAAGTTTTGAATAGGTTTTCGGAGGAGGAATCATGACCACCACCCAGCGCGAAGCGGAGCCGGCCTCCGCGATCCGCCCGCGCCTCGGGGCCTCCGCCTGCCTGCTGGGCGAGCCGGTCCGCCACAACGGCGGCCACAGCCGCTGCAGGTTCCTCACCGACGGGCCCCTGGCCGAGATGGTCGACTGGATCACCGTCTGCCCCGAGATCGAACTCGGGCTCGGCGCACCGCGCAGGCCCGTCCGCCTGCTGACCGACGGGCGGCTGGTCGACCGCGACGGGGAGGCCGACCACACGGCCGCCTTCGCCGAGACCGCCGAACGCCTCCTGCCCGGACTGGAAGGGCTCGACGGCTTCGTCCTGAAGTCCCGCTCCCCCTCCTGCGGGCTGTTCGGCATCCCCCACTACAGCGCGGGACCGCCCGGAGAACGCACCGACGAGCAGCCCCGCCGCGGCCGCGGGATCTTCGCCGAGGCGCTCACGGCCGCCTACCCCTCTCTGCCCGTGGAGGAGGACGGCCGACTGAACGACCCCCTGCTGCGCGAGCACTTCGTGGAGCGCGTGTTCGCGCACGCCAGACTGCGGGAACTGCTGTCCCGGCCGTGGCGCCCCCGCGACCTGGTGGACTTCCACAGCCGCCACAAACTGCAGATCCTCGCGCACGACCCGCAGCGCTACCGCGAACTCGGCCGCATCGTCGCGCGGGCCGGGATCGACGACCGCGAGGCCCTCACCGACCGGTACCGGCGGGTGTTCTCCGAGGCCATGACCGTGCGTCCGGCGAAGGGCCGCCAGGTCAACGCGCTGCAGCACGTCCTGGGCCCGCTCGGCCATCGGCTGAGCCCGGAGCGCAGGCGCGGTCTCGTCGCGTCGATCGAGGACTTCCAGGCCGGGCGCGCCCCCCTGAGCGTGCCGGTCGCGCTCCTGCGCCACGACGCGCGCGCCGAGAACGTGTCCTACCTGCTCGGCCAGACGTTCCTGGAGCCCTTCCCCGCCGCGCTTCCCCTGCGGCACCACCTCTGACGGAAGGAAAGAGAACCCTCCATGCGCTACGCCGTGATCGGCGCCGGCGTCTCCGGACTCACGGCGGCCTACATCCTGCGCAATCTTGGACATCTCACGCTCTTCGAGGCCGATGAGCGCCTCGGCGGGCACGCCCACACCCACGACCTCGCGGCACCCGTCGACAGCGGCTTCATCGTGCACAACGAGTCCACCTACCCGCTGCTGACCCGGCTCTTCCGGGAACTCGGCGTGCGCACCCAGGACGCCGAGATGAGCATGTCGGTGTCGTGCGCGGGCTGCGGGCTGGAGTACGCCGGGGCGCGCGGGCCGCGCGGGCTGTTCGCCGGACGGAACGCCTCACCGGCCTACCTGCGGCTGCTCGCCCAGGTCCCGCGGTTCCACCGGGAGGCCAGGGCCCTGCTCGCGAGCGGGGAAGGCGACCCGACGGTCGGCGAATTCCTCGCCTCCGGCCGGTTCACCCCCTACTTCGTCCGCCACTTCGCGACGCCGCTGATCGCCGCGGTGTGGTCCTGCTCCCCCGGCACCGCCCTGGAGTACCCGGCCCGCCACCTGTTCGCGTTCCTGGCCAACCACGGGATGCTCTCGGTCACGGGGTCCCCGCAGTGGAAGACCGTCACCGGCGGCTCCCGCAGCTACGTGACACGCCTCGCCGACCGCCTGCCGCTGACCAGGACGAGCGCTCCCGTCCGCGCAGTGGTCCGGCACGCCGACGGCGTCGACGTCGTCGACCACTCCGACGTGCGCCACTCCTTCGACGCGGCGGTCATCGCCACCCACGCCGACCAGGCGCTGGCCCTCCTCCCCGACCCGACCGAGGCGGAGAAGCGCGTCCTCGACGCCTTCACCTACTCCCGCAACGAGACGACGCTGCACCGCGACACCGCATTCCTGCCCGAGGCCCGAGGAGCACAGGCCTCCTGGAACTACGCCATGGACGCCTGCGACACGACCCCCGACAAGGTCCGCGTCACCTACGACATGAACCGGCTGCAGCGCCTCCCCGGGCCCGACCGCTACCTCGTCACCCTCAACGGACCCGTCGCCGAGGAACACGTGCACGCCCGCATGGTGTACGAGCACCCGGTCTTCACGAAAGAGTCCGTCGCCGCGCAGAAGGAGCTTCCCTCGCTGCCCACCCCGCGGCTGGCGTTCGCCGGCGCCTACCACGGGTGGGGCTTCCACGAGGACGGCTGCCGCTCCGGCGTGGAGGCGGCGCGCGCGCTCGGGGTGCGCTGGTGAACCGCCCTCCGGCGCTCTACCGCTGCGACATCACGCACACACGCACCTCACCCGTCCGGAACGCCTTCAGGCACCGGACATACCTGTGGCTCGTGGACCTCGACGACCTGCCCTCATGGGGGCCGTTCGCCTCCTTCTCCCCCCGGGACCACTGCGGAGACCCTTCGCGCACCCTGCGCGAGAACCTCGAGGAGTTCCTCACCGGGCACGGGATCGCGTCCCCCGCGCAGATCCTCATGCTGTGCCACGCCCGGGTCTTCGGGTACGTCTTCAACCCCCTGACCGTCTACTGGTGCCGTGACGCTGCGGGGGAACCCCTCTGCGCCGTCGCCGAAGTCCACAACACCTACGGCGGACGCCACCGCTACCTGCTGCGACCCGGGCCCGGCGGAGAAGCCGAGGCCGCCAAGGACTTCTATGTCTCGCCCTTCCTTCCGGTGGCGGGCTCCTACCTGCTGAGCCTGCCGGAACCCGGCGCCCGCCTCGACCTCTCCGTCCGCCTCGAGACGCCCGGCGCACCGCCGTTCACCGCCGCGGTGCGCGGTGAGCGCCGCCCCGCCGCCTGGCCCGGCGTCCTGGCCGCCTTCCTCCGGCACCCGTTCGCGCCCCTGGCGGGAGCGGCCCGCATCCGCGTCGAGGGCGCCGGCCTCTACCTGCGCGGGGTGCCCCTCGTCCCGCGCCCCTCCCCCCCTCAAGGAGAAGCCCATGACCATGACCGCCGAAACGCCGGGGACACGCCGGTGGCCGGATCTGGAACCGGTCCCGCGCGCGCCGCTGCGGTCCCTGGCGGCGCGGAAGCTGCTCCGCAGGGCGGTCCGTGACCTGCCCCTCCGGGTCGAGCTCGTCGGCGGGCCCTCCTTCGGACGCGGCGGCCCCGTCCTTCGCGTCCTGCGGCCGGAGGCGTTCTTCACCCGGATCGGCGGATCCGGCCTGATCGGGTTCGGCGAGTCCTACATGGCCGGGGAGTGGGAGGCCGACGACCTCGTCGGGGTGCTCACCGTGCTCGCCTCCCGGGTGGGATCCCTGGTCCCGCGCGGAGTCCGGTGGCTGCGCCCGCTGGCGGTGCCCCGGCGCGGCCCCGCCGAGGACGGCACGCCCGGCAACGCCCGGCGAAACGTGAGCAGCCACTACGACCTGTCCAACGACATGTTCGCCCTCTTCCTCGACGAGACGCTCAGCTATTCCGCCGCGCTGTTCCCCCAGGAGCGGGGGCTGCCGGTCGCCGGCGACCTGGCCGCCGCCCAGCGCCGCAAGATCGACCGGCTGCTCGACCGGGCGGGCGCCGGACCGGGGACCCGGCTGCTGGAGATCGGGACGGGCTGGGGCGAGCTGGCAATCAGAGCCGCTCTGCGCGGCGCGGACGTGCGGACGGTCACGCTCTCGGCCGAGCAGCGCGGCCTGGCCCTGCGGCGGGCCGCGGCGGCCGGGGTGGCCGACCGGGTCCGGGTCGACCTGTGCGACTACCGCGACCTCACCGGCGAGTACGACGCGATCATCAGCGTGGAGATGATCGAGGCCGTCGGCCACCGGCACTGGAAGGCCTACTGCGCCGTCCTGGACCGGCTGCTCGCCCCGGGCGGGAAGGTGGCGCTGCAGGCCATCACCATGCCGCACGACCGGATGACCGCCTCCCGCGGCACCTGGACGTGGATCCAGAAGTACGTCTTCCCCGGTGGTCTGATCCCCTCCAAGAGGGCGCTGGAAGAGGCGCTTTCGACCACCGCCCTGCGCATCGGCGAGGACTTCCGCTTCGGCGCGCACTACGCGGAGACGCTCCGGCTCTGGCGGGAGGCGTTCGACGCGCACGGCTTCCAGGTACGGGAGCTGGGATTCGACACCACGTTCCAGCGCATGTGGCGGCTCTACCTCGCCTACTCGGAGGCCGGTTTCCGAGCGGGATACCTGGACGTCCGGCAGCTCCTGCTGACGCGGGAGGAGGCGCCGTGATCTGGGTGAACCTGCTGGTCGCCGTGCCGGTGGTGGCGGTCCTCGTCGGCGCCACCTTCGCACTCGGCGTCAGGCGCGACGTCCACAGCCTGATCGACGTCACCTGGGGCCTGCTCTTCGCCGCGGTCGCCGTGGTGAGCCTGGTCCTCTCGAGCGGCCACGGCGATCCCGTCAGGCGGTGGACCGCGGCGGCGCTGACCGTGGTGTGGGGTGTCAGGCTCGCCGTCCACCTGGGGCGGCGCAACTGGAGAGCGCCAGAGGACCCCCGCTACACCGACCTGCTCTCGGCCGCGCCGTCCAGCCGGGCCCTTTACGCAGTAAGGCGCGTCTACCTGCCGCAGGGGCTGTCCGCGCTCCTGGTCTCGCTGCCCGTCCAGGTCGCGATGTACCAGGACGCCCCGCCCGGGTTCTTCTTCTGGCTCGGCGCGTCCGTGTGGGCCGCGGGGTTCGCCTTCGAGGCGGTCGGCGACCACCAGCTCGCCGCGTTCAAAGCCGACCCGGCGAACCGGGGCCGCATCCTGGACACCGGCCTGTGGCGCTACACCCGGCACCCGAACTACTTCGGCGACTTCCTCGTCTGGTGGGGCCTGTTCCTCCTGGCCTGCGACGACCCCGCCGGCCTGGCCACCGTCGTCTCGCCGCTGGCCATGACCTGGTTCCTCACCCGCGTCACGGGCCAGCGCCTGCTGGACGCGCGGATGGCCGCCACCCGCCCCGGCTACCGGGAGTACATGGCCAGGACGAGCGGCTTCCTTCCACGGCCTCCCAGGATCAGGACTTGACCTCCAGCGCCACCACGCAGGTGTCGTCGTCGGTGTCCGACGCCCCCTGCCTCAGCAGGCTGTCCAGATGGGGCTCCAGCTCCACGCCGTCGGTCGCGGCGATCGACAGGAGGTGGCTCAGCGCCTCCTCGACGCTGCTGTCCCGGCGTTCGATGAGGCCGTCGGTGTACAGCAGGATGCGGTCCCCCTGCGCCAGCTCGACCGAGCCCTCGTCGAAGTCCAGGTCCGGCAGGACGCCCAGCACCACGCCGTCGATCGGCGGCAGCGGCGCCGCCGCCCCCTCGCGCAGCAGGATCGGCTGGGGGTGGCCCGCCCGCGCCCAGCGCAGCACGCCGTCCTCGGGGTCGAAGATCCCGCAGACCGCGGTGGCGGTGACGTTGTCGGTCAGGTGGACGGTGACGTTGTTCAGCCAGTACAGCAGCTGGGCCGGGCCCGCGCCGGTCGCCGACAGGCCGCGCAGCGCGTTGCGCAGCACCACCATGTCGGTGGCCGACTGGATGCCGTGCCCCGCCACGTCGCCGACGGAGATGAGGACCTTGCCCGTCGGCAGCGACAGCACGTCGTACCAGTCGCCGCCCACCAGCAGCTCGTTGCCGGCGGGCCGGTAGCGCACGCCGACCCGCAGCTGCGGGGTGTCCAGCGGGCCCTGGCTCGGCGGCATGATCGCGTGCTGGAGGCGGAGCGTGAGCTTGGCCTGCTCGGCCGCCTGCTGCTGGGTGTGGTTGAGCTCGTCGCGGGTCGCCTCCAGGGCGATCTCCGTCCAGTGCTGGGAGGAGATGTCCTGGTAGGCACCGCGGATCGCGATCGGCCGCACCCCGCCGTCCATGACGGGCTCGGCCGAGACCCGCATGTGCCGGTAGGAGCCGTCCTGGCGCTGGAGCCGGAACGCCGCCGTCGTGGCGTGCCCCTGGTCCAGCAGCGTGCTCAGGAACGTGCTGACCGCCGCGGCGTCGTCCGGGTGGGCCCTGCCGGGCAGCTCGGCCAGCGCCAGCGGGCCCGAGCCCGCCGGCAGCCCGTGCAGCTCGAACAGGTGGTCGTTCCAGATGATCTCGCCGGTGAGGAGGTTCTCCTCGAAGCCGCCGATCCTGCCCAGCCGCTGGGCGTGCTGCAGCAGCTCGGCCAGCCGCGTCGACTCGTCGTGCAGCCGCCACATCACCAGGAGGTCCTCGCCCTGGCGCAGGATGCTGTAGGTGGCCGGGCCCGAGAGCATCAGCTCGTCCACGTGCGCGAGCATCGGGGCGCTGACCCGGCGCAGCGCGTCACCGGTGGCGTGCACGTAGACGAGCTGCTCGAACAGCCCGCCGGCGCGGGCCGCCATCGGATACGACTCCAGGAAGCGGGTGCCCATGATGGCCGGGCGCGGCCGCCCGGCCAGGTCGGAGAACTTCTCGTTCACATGGTGGACGACGAAGTCGACGACCTGGTCCCCCTCCAGCACCGGCCGCAGCACCAGCGCCGAGTCCAGCGCCGCGTCCGCGAGGTCGGCGAGCGGGGAGACCTCCTGCGGCTCGCCGCCCGGCCGGTGGTCCAGGGTGTAGGCGCACAGCTCCGCCAGGGAGTCCAGCTGCCGGTGCACCGGCGCGGGCTGCTCCTCCAGCGGTCCGGGCCAGCAGACCTCCAGGACGCCCAGCAGCCTGCCGCCCGTGCCCGCGGGCACCGCGACCCGCGCGCCGACCGGGAACTCGGTGCGCCCGATCGAAGGCGGGTACTGCTGCCCGGCCGCCAGCCACACCGGCTGCCGCTCGGTGAGCGCCTGGCGGGCCAGGGTCGTGACGGCGGGCGGGACGTGCCGCCAGCGCCGCGCCTCCGGCGGGGTGAAGCCGGCGGCGCCGGCCAGCCGCAGCGAGCCGTCGGCGTCGGCCGCCCACACCGCGACGGTCTCGGCCTCCAGCTGCGCCAGCGCGTACTCCAGCAGCGAGACGGCCATCGCCTGGGTGTCGTCGGCGGCCAGCGCGGCGCTCTCGGCCGCCCGCATCCGCTCCTCGGCCGCGACCGGATCGCCGGGCTCCTCCTCCTTCGTCCCGGCGAGGAAGGCGTGGGCGACGGCGGCGAGCTCGCTCTTGGCCGCCTGCGCCACGATGTCCGCGGCGATCTCCAGCTGCGAGACGCCCGCGCGCTCGGCGAGGGAGTCCAGCTGCTGGTGCGCCGCGACGAGACCGGAGCCGAGCCGTTCGGCGAGCACGCCCGCCGCCAGTTCGACCAGGGCCCTGCCCCCGGTGGAGTACTGGGCCTCCCGCACCTCGCGGCGCAGCCGCTCGACGGTCGTGGCGAGCCTGCCGAAACCGTCGTCGAGCGGCTGCCCCCGGGTCCCGGGCGGCCGCACGGCTGAGGCTGAGGCGTCCATGGACATGGCGCTCACCGCTCCAGCAGCCGCTGGATGGCCGCGATGAGGAGGTCCGCGTCCACCGGTTTGGTCACGTAGTCGCTGGCGCCCGCCGCGAGGCTCTTCTCCCGGTCGCCCTGCATCGCCTTGGCGGTGACCGCGATGATCGGCAGGTCGGCGTACCGGGGCATCTCCCGGATCGCGGTGGTCGCCGCGTAGCCGTCCATCTCCGGCATCATCACGTCCATCAGGACGAGCTCGATCTCGTCGTGCGCCCGGAGGGTCTCGATGCCGGCGCGGCCGTTGTCGGCGTGCAGGACCCGCATGCCGTGCAGCTCCAGCATCCCGGTCAGCGCGAAGACGTTGCGGGCGTCGTCGTCGACGACCAGGACGGTCCGCCCGGCCAGGCCGCTCTCGCCCGCCGGAGGCTGCTGGGACTCCTCGCCCGCGTTCTCGGCGGCGGCCAGCAGCGGCAGGACGTCACCGGGCTCGGCCGCGGTGAGGTGCAGCGCGATGCGCTCGCGTAGCTCGTCCAGGCTCGGCAGCACCTCGATCGGGCGGTTGCGGGAGCGCTCCTGCAGCGTCCGCCGGATCTGCGGGTCCAGGCCCCGGTTGTTGTGCACCAGCACCGGCACCCCGGCCAGCGCGCTGTCGCCGTCGAAGGCCTCCAGCAGGCGCAGCGCCTCCCCGCCGGGCATGTCGAGCCCGAGGACCACGCAGTGGCAGGGCTCGGTCGCCAGCAGCGACGCCGCCTGGGTGGAGCTGACCGCGGTGAGTACCCGGGCCACCCCGAAGTCGCGTCCCGCCAGCTCGGCGACCGCGCTCTCGGCGACGAGGGTCAGCAGGCCGCGCGGCTGCTCCTCGACCACCAGCAGGCGGCGGACCAGCTGCTCGGGCTCGGCGGCCTCCGGCTCGGCCGCCACCGGGGCGGGGCCGACGGGAAGGGTCAGCACGGCGGGCTCCGCCGTCCCCGCCTCCTCCATGGCGGAGGAGAGCTCGAGACCGGTGGCGGCCACCGGGAGGTAGAGCGTGAAGGTGCTGCCCTTGCCGGGCACGCTCTGCGCGGTGATCGCGCCGCGCAGCAGGTAGGCGATCTCCCGGCTGATGGATAGGCCGAGGCCGGTGCCGCCGTACTTGCGGCTGGTCGTGCCGTCCGCCTGCTGGAACGCGCCGAAGATCGTCTCCAGCTGGTTCTCGGGGATGCCGATGCCGGTGTCGGTGACCCGGAAGGCCACGACGGAGCCGTCCCGCGCCATGTCCGGCGGCAGCTCCTTGTCCGAGGCCGGTTCGATCCGCAGCTCCACGCTGCCGTTCTCGGTGAACTTCACCGCGTTCGACAGCAGGTTGCCCAGGACCTGGCGCAGGCGTGCGTCGTCGGTGACGATCTCGTCCGGCACGCCCGGGGCGCTGGTGACCCCGAAGTCGAGGCTCTTCTGCACCACCAGCGGGCGGAACGTGGCCTCCACGTAGTCGGCGACCCGGCGCAGCGAGACCCGCTCGATGTTGACGTCCATCTTGCCGGCCTCGACCTTGGACAGGTCCAGGATGTCGTTGATCAGCTGGAGCAGGTCCGAGCCGGCCGAGTGGATGACGCCCGCGTACTCCACCTGCTTGGGGGTGAGGTTGCGGGTGGGGTTCTGGGCCAGCAGCTGGGCGAGGATGAGCAGGCTGTTGAGCGGGGTGCGCAGCTCGTGGCTCATGTTCGCCAGGAACTCGGACTTGTACTTGGAGGCCAGCGCCAGCTGCTGGGCGCGCGCCTCCAGCTCCTGGCGGGCCTGCTCGATCTCCAGGTTCTTGGTCTCGATGTCGCGGTTCTGGGTGGCCAGCAGCGCCGCCTTCTCCTCCAGCTCCGCGTTGGCCAGCAGCAGCTCCTCCTGGCGGACCTGCAGCTCCTGGGAGCGGGCCTGCAGCTCGACGGTGAGCCGCTGGGACTCATCCAGCAGCTCGTCGGTGCGGACGTTGGCCAGGATGCTGTTGACGTTGACGCCGATCGTCCCCATCAGCTGGTCGAGGAAGGCCCGCTGCACCTCGGTGAACCGGTGCAGCGCGGCCACCTCCAGGACGCCCAGGACCTGGTCCTCCACCAGGATCGGCAGCACGATGAGGCTGGCCGGGGCGGCGCCGCCCGAGGCCGAGGAGACGAGGTACCCGGCGGGCACGTCGTCCACGGCGATGGCGCGCCGGCTCCGCGCGGCCTGCCCCACCAGGGACTGGCCGAACCCGAGCCGCTCGGGCGCCCTCTGCGCGCCGGCCGTGCCGTAGGAGGCGATGAGCTGCAGCACGGGCCCCTCGCCGCCCTCCTCTGCGAGGTAGAAGGCGCCGTACTGGGCCGAGACCAGCGGCACCAGCTCGTCCATGATCAGATCGGCGACGGCCGAGAGGTCGCGGCGGCCCTGCATCAGGTCGGTGATCGCCGCCAGGCTGGACTTCAGCCAGTCCTGCTCCTGGTTGGCGCGGGTGCTCTCGCGCAGCGAGAGCACCATCGAGTTGATGTTGTCCTTCAGCTCGGCGACCTCGCCGGAGGCCTCCACGGTGATGGAGCGGGTGAGGTCGCCCTGGGTCACGGCGCTGGTGACCTCGGCGATCGCGCGGACCTGGCGTGTGAGGTTGCCGGCCAGCTCGTTGACGTTCTCCGTCAGCCGCTTCCAGGTGCCCGAGACGCCCTCGACCTCGGCCTGGCCGCCCAGGCGGCCCTCGCTGCCGACCTCGCGGGCCACGCGCGTGACCTCCGCGGCGAACGAGGACAGCTGGTCGACCATGGTGTTGATGGTCGTCTTCAGCTCCAGGATCTCGCCCCGGGCGTCGACGTCGATCTTGCGGGTGAGGTCGCCCTGGGCGACGGCGGTGGTGACCTGGGCGATGTTGCGCACCTGGTTGGTCAGGTTCGTCGCCATCGAGTTGACGTTGTCGGTGAGGTCCTTCCAGGTGCCCGCGACGTTGGGCACCCGGGCCTGGCCGCCGAGGTCGCCCTCGGTGCCGACCTCGCGCGCCACGCGCGTGACCTCGTCGGCGAAGACCGAGAGGGTGTCGACCATCGTGTTGATGGCGCCGGCGAGCGCGGCGATCTCGCCCTCGGCCTCGACGGTGATCTTCTGCGAGAGGTCGCCCTTGGCCACTCCCGTGGCCACCTGGGCGATGGAGCGCACCTGCGTGGTCAGGTTCGACGCCATGACGTTGACGTTGTCGGTGAGGTCCTTCCACGTGCCGGACACGCCGCGGACCCGGGCCTGGCCGCCGAGCTTGCCCTCGGTGCCGACCTCGCGGGCCACGCGGGTGACCTCGTCGGCGAACGCGCCGAGCTGGTCGACCATCGTGTTGATGGTCTCCTTCAGCTCCAGGATCTCGCCCCGGGCGTCCACCGTGATCTTCTGCGTCAGGTCGCCGCGCGCCACGGCGGTCGTCACCTGGGCGATGGAGCGCACCTGCGTGGTGAGGTTGCCCGCCATGGCGTTGACGGACTCCGTCAGCGCCTTCCAGGTGCCCGAGACGCCCTCCACGTCGGCCTGGCCGCCCAGGCGGCCCTCGCTGCCCACCTCGCGGGCCACGCGCGTGACCTCCGCGGCGAACGAGGACAGCTGGTCGACCATCGTGTTGACGGTGTTCTTCACCTCGAGGATCTCGCCCCGGGCGTCCACCGTGATCTTCTGCGTCAGGTCGCCGCGCGCCACGGCGGTCGTCACCTGGGCGATGTTGCGGACCTGGTCGGTGAGGTTGCCGGCCATGAAGTTCACCGAGTCGGTGAGGTCGCGCCAGGTGCCGCCGACGCCCGGCACCTGCGCCTGGCCGCCGAGCCTGCCCTCGCTGCCCACCTCGCGCGCCACGCGCGTGACCTCGTCGGCGAACGAGGACAGCTGGTCGACCATCGTGTTGACGGTGTTCTTCAGCTCCAGGATCTCACCGCGCGCGTCGACGTTGATCTTCTGGGTGAGGTCGCCCTCGGCGACGGCGGTGGTCACCTGGGCGATGGAGCGCACCTGCGTGGTGAGGTTGCCCGCCATGGCGTTCACCGAGTCGGTGAGGTCGGCCCACGTGCCGGACACCCCGGGGACCTCGGCCTGACCGCCGAGCCGCCCCTCCGTGCCGACCTCGCGGGAGACCCGCGTCACCTCGGACGTGAACAGGGACAGCTGGTCGACCATGCCGTTGAAGACGAGCGCGATCTCGCCCAGCAGCCCTTCCCCGTCGCTGGGCAGCCGGGTCCCGAAGTCCCCGTCCCGTACCGCCGTCAGTCCCGCGAGCAGCTGCCGCAGCTCTGGTTCCGCGACGCCGGCCACGCTCGTCGTAGTGCTGCTCATACGGCCCCTGCCGTCATCACTGGTTCCCATCTCCGGCCGGGCCTCGGAAGCACCTTGTGGCACCACCATCCCGAACCGTTATCAGTTTAAGACCCGATCTCCCTCGATCGGCCACATGTTCTAAACCTCCCGCCATCGCCGGCGCGGGTGGCGGGAGGGCGGGGGCAACGCGAGAGGCCGGATCCGTGATCGGATCCGGCCTCTGTCCCGGGTGGGCGATACTGGGTTCGAACCAGTGACCTCTTCGGTGTGAACGAAGCGCTCTCCCACTGAGCTAATCGCCCGGGTTCTGCTCTGCGGTCTCCCGCTCGGCGGTGGCCCTACATTAGCGCGAAACGGGGGTGGTTCGCACATCGATTGCGCCGGAGGGGCTCAGCGCGTGCTGGGGCGGCTCCAGTCGACGTTCCAGGGCAGCTCAGTGCCGACGTAGTAGAGGTAGGCGATGAGGGCCGCGGCGCAGACGAGGCCGAGCAGGACGGCGAGGATGATGTTGCGCCGCCGGGCGCGCGGGTCGAGCGCCTTCTCCTTGGCGCGCTCGGCGGCGGCCTTGGCCTTGCCGAGGGCGCGCTGGGCCCAGACGAACTCGGTGGCCAGGATCGCCAGGCCGACGACGATGGCGAGCATGCCGGGCCCCGGCATCACCATCATGACCACGCCGGCGAGCAGGACCACCGCGCCCACGGTGAAGACGCCGATCCGCCAGGTCGTGTAGAGCAGGGGATTCTGGCGCATGACCTCGCGGAAGCGGTGGTAGCGGCCGCCTTCGCGCAGCTCTTTTTCCTGGTTCATCGACACGCTTTTACCCTACGGGACGGGGCGGGGAGCAAAGAGCCGCACCACGGGTGACAGGGGGTCAAACCTTACCCCCCGCACGGAGATCGAGTTCCCCTTTCCTTCGCGTTTGTCCTGGTCATCGGCGTGTCGATCGCCCGAGAGGGGAAGTTCGCGCAAACGGCTGCTGGGAATGTTCTGACGACTTGCAGCAGTTACGTGTCTGAGATCGGGGGGACATCCGTTGAAGAGACGAAGTCCTCGAAGTCCTCATCATCGAGATCATCGAGATCGCTCACCACGGGCCCGACGCTGAAGGAATGGCGATGAACAGCAGCACCACCATCTCCGCCGAGCTTGGCCTTCGTCTCGTCGTGCCCGACCGCTCGACGGTCCCGCTCATGGCCACGCTCGAGTACGCGGCCGACGACCCGTACGCCATCAGGATGGCCTTCCACGTGGGCAACGAGGATCCGGTGGAATGGATCTTCGCCCGCGAGCTCCTCACGGTCGGCATCGAACGCAGGGCCGGGTTCGGCGACGTCCGGGTCTGGCCGTCGGGCCGGGAGGACGACAGGACGCTGCAGCTGGCGCTGTCCTCCCCGTTCGGGGACGCGCTGTTCGACGTCCCGCTGATCCCGATGGCCGACTTCCTGCACAAGACGTACGACATCGTGGCGGCGGGCCGGGAGTCGGAGTTCGTCGACATGGACACCGAACTCGAGCACCTGCTCTGGTCGTCCTGAGGGACGCCGCTCACGCCTCCCCGGTCAGCCTGGCGATCGCCCGCATCTTGTTCATCGCGTCCAGCGCCGCCACCTTGTAGGACTCCGCCAGCGTCGGGTAGTTGAAGACGGCGTTGACCAGGTAGTCGATCGTCCCGCCGCAGCCCATGACCGTCTGCCCGATGTGCACCAGCTCGGTGGCGCCCGTCCCGAACACGTGCACGCCCAGGAGCCTGCGGTCCTCCGGGGAGACCAGCAGCTTGAGCATGCCGTACGAGTCGCCGATGATCTGGCCGCGGGCCAGCTCGCGGTAGCGGGAGACGCCCACCTCGAACGGCACCCGCTCCCGGGTCAGCTCGTCCTCGGTGCGGCCCACGAAGCTGATCTCCGGGACGGTGTAGATCCCGATCGGCTGGAGCCCGTGCATGTCGGCCACCGGCTCGCCGCAGGCGTGCTGCGCCGCGACCCTCCCCTGCTCCATGGAGGTCGCCGCCAGCGCGGGGAAGCCGATCACGTCGCCGACCGCGTAGATGTGCGGGACCGCGGTGCGGTAGTTCTCGTCCACCGAGATCCGGCCGCGGGCGTCCGCGGCCAGCCCGGCCGCCTCCAGGCGCAGCTCGGCCGTCTTGCCCTGCCGCCCGGCCGAGTACATGACGCAGTCGGCGGGGATGCGCTTGCCGCTCTCCAGGATGGTCAGCGCCCCGCCCGCGCGCCGCTCCACCGCCGCCACGCTCTCGCCGAACCGGAACGTCACCGCCAGGTCGCGCAGGTGGTACTTGAGCGCCTCGACGATCTCCAGGTCGCAGAACTCCAGCATGCGCTCGCGCCGCTCCACCACGGTGACCTTGGTGCCCAGCGCCGCGAACATCGAGGCGTACTCGATGCCGATGACCCCGGCGCCGACCACCACCATGGTCTCCGGGACGCGGTCCAGGTGCAGGATCGCGTCGGAGTCGATGACGGTGCGGTCGTCGAACTCCACGCTGCCGGGGCGGGCCGGGGACGTCCCCGTGGCGATCACGATCCGCTCGGCGGTGACCTTGCGCTCCTCGTCGCCCTCGCCCAGGACCCCGACGGTGTGCTCGTCCAGGAAGCGGCCGGTGCCCTGCAGCAGGGCCACCCGGTTGCGGGTGAGCTGGCTGCGGATCACCTGGATCTCGCGGCCGACCACGTGCCGGGTGCGCAGGCCCAGGTCGGCGACGGTGATCTCGTCCTTGACGCGGTAGCTCTGGCCGTACAGCTCGCGCTGGTTGAGGCCGGTGAGGTAGAGCACCGCCTCGCGCAGGGTCTTGGACGGGATCGTCCCGGTGTTGATGCAGACGCCGCCCAGCATGTGGCGCTTCTCGATGATCGCTGCTCTCCTGCCGAGCTTGGCCGCGGCTATCGCCGCCTTCTGGCCGCCCGGCCCCGACCCGATGACGAGGAGATCGAAGTCATACACGCCGTCCAGTCTGAACCCCGGGCCTTCCCGAGATAAGGCCTTGGACGTAACAAGCCTCATACTTCGCCTCAAGGGTCGACCTTTCCGCACCCCGGGTGTCGACCTTTTCCCCTTCGCGTTCCCCTTCGCGCCTCAGGGGTCGACCTTTTCCGCCGCGCGGAGGGCGAAGGCCTCCTGCGCCTTGCGGGTGACGGGGCCCACCGGCAGCTCCCGGCCGTCGATCAGGGCGATCGGCTGGATGTCGCGGGTCGTGGACGTGAGGAAGGCCTCCTCGGCGTCGGCGAGCGCGGCCAGGGGGACGTCGACCTCCTCGGCGCCGATCCACTCCAGGACCAGCGCCCGGGTGACGCCGGCCAGGCAGCCGCTCGCCAGGGTCGGGGTGACCAGGCGGCCTCCCAGGACGAGGAAGATGTTCGAGCCGGTGCCCTCGCACAGGTTCCCGGCGAGGTTGCCGAAGATCGCCTCGCCCGACCTGCGCTCCTTGGCGTAGGCCAGGGCCACCACGTTGTCGGCGTAGGAGGTGGTCTTGAGGCCGGTGAGCGGGCCGTGCTCGTTGCGCGGCCAGGGCACCGAGGTGACCGCGGCCGTGGCGGGGAACGGCTTCTGCTCGCCCGCGATGATGATCGTCGTGGGGCCGTCGGGACCCCGGTCGGAGCCGAGCGGGCCGGGGCCGCCGGTGTAGCTGATCCGCAGCCGGCCCAGCTCCCACGGCTCGGCGGCGGCCAGCACCTCGGCGGCTCCCGCGCGCACCAGCGCCTCGTCCGGCTCGGGCAGCCCCAGGCCGCGCGCCGAGGACGCCAGGCGCTCCAAGTGGCGGGTCAGCGCGAACGGCTCGCCCCGCACCAGCTTGACCGTCTCGAACACGCCGTCGCCCACGGTGAGGCCGTGGTCGAAGACGCTGACGGTGTCCCTGCCGAGCTCACCGTTGATCCAGACCTGCACCCGCCACCTCCAGGAGGTTCTTCGCCTTCAGCTCCGTCTCCCGCCATTCTCTCGCGGGATCGGAGCCCCACGTGATGCCCGCCCCCGTGCCGAACCGCAGCAGCCCGTCCTCCACCCAGAACGTGCGGATCCCCACGGCCAGCGCCGCCGTGCCGCGGTCGGCGTCCACCCAGCCGACCGCCCCGCAGTACGGGCCGCGCGGCACCGGCTCCAGCCGCTCGATCAGCTCCAGCGCCGACGACTTGGGCGCGCCCGTCACCGAGCCCGGCGGGAACGTCGCGGCGATCAGCTCCGGCCAGCCGGCGGCCGTGCGGGCCCGCACCGTCGAGACCAGGTGCACCAGGCCCGGATGGGCCTCCACGGCGCACAGCTCGGGCACCTCGACCGTGCCGGGCCGCGCCACCCGGCCCAGGTCGTTGCGGACGAGATCGACGATCATCACGTTCTCGGCCTCGTCCTTGGGCAGCAGGTCCGCCTCGGTGCGCCCGGTGCCCTTGATCGGCCGGGACGTCACCAGCTCCCCGTCCCGCGCCAGGTACAGCTCCGGGCTCGCGCAGGCCACCTGGAGGTCCGGCAGGCTCAGCGTCATCGCGTGCGGCGCCGGGTTGCCCGCGGCCAGCCGCCGCCCCAGCCCGGCGATCTCCCCGCGCACCGGCGCGGACAGCACCCGGCACAGGTTGGCCTGGTAGACGACGCCCTCGGCGATCGCGGCGCGGATCTCCGCCACGCCGCGCTCGTAGGCCGCCCGGTCCAGCGAGCTCGTCCACTCCCCCGGCGCCGCCCACGCCCCGTCGGGGTGCGGCGCCGGACGCACGTGCTCGAACCTGGCGCAGACGGCCTCGCCCTCGTAGGTGACCACCACCGCCCACCAGCCCCGCGTCCCCAGCACGCGGAGATCGTCGGAGACCTCGGCCAGGCCGGTCGCCAGCAGGCCGTCCACATGGGCGAACGCTTCCATATCGCCCAGTCTCCCGCCCCCGCCGACCCGGCGCATCCCGCCCCCTCCGGTATTCGGTTTGGCACCCGGGCCGGAGTTTGGCTATGGTTTTCCTCGTCGCCAACGGAGGGGAAGCCCCCCGGAAAGCACACGCGGAAGTGGCTCAGTGGTAGAGCATCACCTTGCCAAGGTGAGGGTCGCGGGTTCGAATCCCGTCTTCCGCTCGGAGAGGCCGCGAGGCCTTACCACGGTGGAGTGGCCGAGAGGCGAGGCAGCGGCCTGCAAAGCCGTGCACACGGGTTCAAATCCCGTCTCCACCTCGCAGTACCCTGGACGATTAGCTCAGCGGGAGAGCGCTTCCCTGACACGGAAGAGGTCACTGGTTCAATCCCAGTATCGTCCACTGCTCGGCCCCGTGGGCCATCGAATTCCGTTCGATGACCCACGGGGCCGCTGTGTTTTTCGGGTCTCCCGCGCCTCTCGGCGGGGTTTCGCCCTCGCGGCCCTGTCACCGTCAAGCGCCGTCACCTTGTCCGCAACCGATGGGCGCCGGTTTCCCGTACCCCACGGAGCGTGGATCTCCTGATCGAAACCGGGTGTGGAATTCCGGCTGGATCAGATGCGGAATTCCCCGCTCAACCTGTTCGATGCGGGGTTCCCCGCCTCACCGGCAGTGGCCGCCGTGTCCGTGACCCGGTGATTCACAACCCGCTCGGATGCTCGGAGAGCCAGGACGCATAGCGGGACTTCAGAGCATCACGCTCCCGCACCGTCGCGGCGATGACGTCCCCGCCTCCGTCATACGGGTGGTAGAGCCACCTCAGGTCCGGCGGGGAGATGATCGCGTGGCCGAGCCGCTCGTCGGCCACGCCCCGGAGGAACGGATCCAGCGTCGCGCTCCCGTAGACGACTTCGCTGACATAGAGCTTCAAAGGGATCTCGAAGAACGAACGCTCATCGGGCATGACCGTCAGCCACGGGACCGCGCCCGGGTGGTCCGGACCCGGGCGGTCCGGGTCTGGACGGTCCGGGTCTGGGTGGTCCGGATGAGGAGACGCGGGACCTTCGGCCTCCTCGAAGTAACCGGCGATCAGGCAGAGCCGGTCCTCGACTCCCAGTGCCCGGAGCAAGGTGCGATGACGGTCGAGGACGACGCCGTACTCTGCTTCGGTCTCCGCATAGCGCTTCGATTCCGGAAGGCTGTGGAACCTCACCCAGCGATCCGCGAAACGCTCACGGAGCTCGTACCCGACCGGCGAACCACCCCACCGGGCCCGCCACACCGCCGTGAGCCCCGCCAGATCGCCTTCGGTCACAAAACTCCCCCAAACGCGCGAAACAGACGACCTCATGGTGCCAGGTGAGCCGTTCACCCCGCTGCGCCAACGACAGGTGGATCCCGGCCTCCACAGGTCAAAGCACTCGGGAACGAGCCCGGTCACATGCGGCAGCCCCAGGACACGGCTCCCGGAGAGCCATCCGGCGCGTGGTGGAGGAGGTTGGCCGACACGTCGCTTCCGGCCCTCGAGACCTGACGGTTGCCGTAGATCCTCGAACTACTCCTCCCTCGCGGTCAGGGAGACAGATGAACAGATGAGAAGGAGAGCGGCCCTTGGAGGCGGGGCGATCCGCTTCCAAGGGCCGCTTGGTCATATCGGGAACAGGGTGCCGGGCCCTCTGATCGGGGGCCTGGCCGTCTAATCAGAAGCCGGGCCCTCTGATCAGGGGCCGGGCCGCTCGTCCGGCCGGAGGTGCTCCGGGCCGGGCGGGTGGGTCAGGAGACGGGTTCGAGCTCCTCTTCCGAGCTGGGGTCCTTGGTTCCGGTCGCCTTCTGCGCGGCCTTGGCGGCCTTGCGGGCCTGGCGGGACTCTCGGTGGGTCTCGACCATGGTGTAGAGGACCGGGATGAGGACGAGGGTGAGGGCGGTGGAGCTGAGCAGGCCGCCGATGACGACCACGGCCAGGGGCTGGGAGATGAAGCCGCCGGAGGCGGTCAGGCCCAGGGCCATGGGGATCAGGGCGAAGATCGTGGCCAGCGCCGTCATGAGGATGGGGCGGAGCCTGCGGCGGCCGCCCTCGGTGACGGCCTCGGCGACGCTCATGCCCTGGGCGCGGTACTGGTTGATCAGGTCGACCAGGACGATCGCGTTGGTGACGACGATGCCGACGAGCATCAGCATGCCGATCATCGCGGCGACGCCCATGGGGACGCCGGTGATCAGCAGCAGCAGGATCGCGCCGGTGGCGGCGAACGGCACCGACACCAGCAGGACCAGCGTCTGGCGGATGCTGCCGAAGGCGGCGACCAGCAGCAGGAAGACGATCGCGATGGCGGCGGCGATGGCCAGGCCCAGCTGGGCGAAGGCCTCCTCCTGGTCGGCGGTGACGCCGCCCAGGGTGTAGGTGACGCCGTCCGCGGGCTTCAGGGAGTCCAGCTTCTTCTGGATCGCCTGCGACGCCTTGGCCAGGTCGTCGCCGACCGGGACCGCGGTGACGGTGGCGGTGCTCTCGCCGTCCTGCCGGGTGCGCTCGACCGGGCCGTCCACCTGGGCGACGGTCGCCACCTGGCCGAGCCGGACCGCGCCGCCCGGCACGCCCGGGACCCGCAGCGCCTTGAGCTCCTCGACCGAGGCGGGCGCCTGGGCCGAGGCCCGGACGACGACGTCGGTCTCACCGCGCTCGAGGTTGACGGTCGTGACCGTGTTCCCCTGGACGGCCTGCGCCACCACCTGGGCCAGAACCGCGTCGCTCAGCCCCATCCGCGCCGCGGAGTCCTTGGCGCGGACGCTGAGCATCGGCACGCTCTCGGACAGGTCGCTGCCGACGTCCTTGACCTCCGGCACCCCGGACAGGGCGTCCTGCAGCTGCTTGACGGCGGTGGCGCGCGCCTCGTCGTCGGGGGCGTCCACCTGCACCTCGACGTTGTTCCCGCCGCCCATGCCGGTGTTGGGAGCGACCTTGAGCTCACCGGCGCCGGTGAGCGCCTTCAGGTCGTCCTCCAGCACGGACTGGACGCGGTCGGAGTCGGCGTCCTCGGCGAGGGCCACGCTGTAGGTGGCCTCGCTCGAACCGCCGCTCATCAGCGCGCCCATGATGCCGCCCGGGGAGCCGACGGTCACCTGGTAGGACTCCACGCCCTCGGTGTCGGCCAGGACCGCCTCGACCTTGCGGGTCGCCGCGTCGGTGGTCTCCAGCGCGGTGCCCGCCGGCAGGGTCTGGGTGACGCTCAGGGACTGGGTGCCCGAATCGCCGAGGAAGTCGGTCTTCAGGCCGAAGGCGAGCACGATGGTCAGGCCCAGGACGAGCGCGGCTCCGGCCAGCACGGTCTTGCGGAACCGCACGGCCCAGCCGATCAGCGGCACGTACACCAGCTGCAGCACGCCGGTGCGCTCCTCCTCCTCGACACGGCGGCGGAACACCTCGGGGTCGTCGCCGACGTCGGGGACCTTCAGGAACCAGTACGCCAGCACCGGGATGATCGTCAGGGAGACGACCAGGGAGGCGATCATCGCCACGGTGACGGCGATGGAGAACGAGCCGAACAGCTCCCCGACCATGCCGCCCACCAGCGCGATCGGCAGGAACACCGCGACGGTCGTGAGCGTGGAGGAGGTGACCGCGCCGGCCACCTCGCGGACCGCGTCGAGGATCGCCCGGCGCTTCTCCTCGCCGTAGCCCAGATGGCGCTTGATGTTCTCCAGCACCACGATCGAGTCGTCGACGACCCGGCCGACGGCGATGGTCAGGCCGCCCAGGGTGAGCATGTTGAGCGAGTAGCCGTTGAACTTCAGCACGATCAGCGCGACCACCAGCGACAGCGGGATCGAGATCGCGGTCACCAGGGTGGAGCGGGCCGAGCGCAGGAAGAGCACGATCACCAGGACGGCCATGACCAAGCCGAGCAGGCCCTCCTCCAGCAGGCCGAGGACGGCCTCGCTGACGGCGGGCCCGGTGTCGGAGACGATGGTGATCTCGGCGGTGCCGCCGAGCGCCTTCTCCAGCTCGGGCAGGAGGTCGCGCACGTCCCCGGAGACCGACGAGGAGCTGCCGTCGCGGTCGAGCATGAGGGAGATGCCGAGGCTCTCCTTGCCGTTGGTGCGGGTCTTCGAGGTGGCGTCGGCCTCGACCAGGGAGACCGACGCGACCGAGCCGAGCTGCACCGGCGTCTTGGACCCGGTCAGCCACAGGTCCTTGATCTGCTGAACCGAGGTGATCGGCCCGCCGATCTGGACGCTCAGGCTCTGCTCCCCGGAGGTGATGGCCCCGCCCGGAGCGGTACGGCCCGCGGTGCTCAGCGCGGTGCCGAGCGCGGAGGCGTCCAGACCGCTCGCAGCGAGTTTGGCCGGGTTCGGCATGATCCGTACGACTTGCTCGCGCTCACCGGAGACGGTGACCTCGTTGACGCCGTCCACGGACCGCAGTTCCGGCGCCACCTTCGCCTCGACCGCGGCCGCGAGCCCGTCGAGCCCGCCCTGGCCGCCGGAGGTGACGGCGAGCGTCATGGTCGGCAGGTCGTCGGTGGAGAACGTCATCACCTCGGGTGTGACGCCGGCGGGCAGCCTGCCCGAGATCCGGTTGACCGCCTGGCGGACCTCCGTGACGAGGGTGTCCGAACCGGTGCCGTACTCGAACATCAGCGCCACGGTCGCCATGCCCTGCCGCGACGTCGCCGTCATGGACTCCAGGCCGTCGATGCCCTTGACCGCGTCCTCGAGCGGTTCGACCACCTGTTCCTCCACCACCTCGGGCGAGGCGCCCGGGTAGGGGGCCATCACGAGGCTCGCGGGGACGGAGATGTTGGGCAGCAACTGCTGCTGCAGGGTGGGGATCGCATACGCGCCGAGCGCGAGCAATCCGAGGGTGATCAGCAGCACCAGCTTGCGGTGCGTGAGACTGATCTTGGACAGCCAGGACACGGTGGGACTCGTTTCGCGCGGGGAGTCGGACTCGGGTTTCACGGTAAGGCAAGGTCAGGGGCGCGCCGGACGCCCTGTGGACAAGCGGTGGATCACCTCGGGGGTTCTCCCCCGATCCCGGTGATCTGTTCGAGTTCGGCGAAGGTGAGGGCGGGCTCGGGCAGCGGGGTGAGGCCGGGGCGGGGGCGCAGGCCGTCCAGGACGAGGGTCAGGTAACGCCGCCACACCTCGGGCCGAGCGCTCTGGGCCAGGAGGCCGACGGAGCCGATCATCCCGTGGAGGAGGGGGATGTCGGTGGGGCTGAAGTCGGCGCGCAGCACCCCGGCCTCCTGGGCGCGGTGGACGATCGCTTCGGTGAGCGGGACGAGCCGGTCGCGGATCCGGCCCAGCCGGTCGTGGGCGTAGGCGTCGGAGAGCATCACCTCGCGCAGCCCCTGGTCGCAGGCCATGTGCTCGGTGCCGTCGACCAGGAAGTCGACGAAGGACCTCCAGGGGTCGGCCTCCTCCAGCGCCTGCTCCGCCCTGGCCACCAGGAGGTCGATCTCCTCGGCGAACAACGCCTCGACGAGGTCCTCCTTGCCGGGGAAGCGCCGGTAGACGGTGCCGACGCCGACTCCGGCGTGCCGGGCGACGTCGTCGAGGGTGACGTCCAGGCCGTGTGCGGCGAACAGCTCGCGAGCGGCCGCCAGGATGCGGCGGCGGTTGCGCTCGGCGTCCTTGCGCAGAGGACGGTCCTCCCCCGGGGTGCGGGAGGCCACAGGCGGTTCCATATCGCCCATCCTACGCAAACGGAGGACATGCCTCCGCTTCTACCGCGCTCGGCCACCTCGGAGGAGCCTCCTCCGCTTCTACTGCGCTCGGCCGACCCTGCGGAGCCTCCTCTGCTTCATTCGTTTCGTCCGGCCGACCCGCGGCCCGCCGACCTCACGGAGTCATCGCCATGTCCTTCACCCCCGCCCCGGCGGGCCCGAGACCAACGACCACCCGAGCAGGCCGCGCAACTTCGGGCCGATCTTCGCCGCGCCGATGCCCACCATGCTGCTCGGCGCACTGAACCAGACCATCTTCACCGCCGCACCGCCGACGATCGTCGGGGAGTTCGACGGCCTGGAGCACATGGCGTGGATCGCCACCGCCCGCATCCTCGCCGCGACCATCGGCATGCCGCTCTACGGTCCGCAGCCCGATCTTCACCGTGGCGGCCCTGCTGGGCATTCTCCATCGGGCTCGGCGTGTTCGCGACCGTCGGCTACCTGCCCGGCCGCTCGTCGACCCCGGCGCTGGTCCGCTCTCTGCAGCCGGAGCCGCAGCCGCAGGAAATCGTCGTGCGCTCCTGCCAGGAGGCGCTCGTGCCGATCTTCCTCTACCCGACGCCGGTGTTCCTGATCGGTGTGGTGACGGCTTTCCTGCTGCCGGAGAAGCCGTCGGCCGACGGCGACGACCGGCACGCCGCGAACGCCGATGGGAACGTGAAGAAGCTCACTCCGGCCCTCTGACCTTCGAATTCGGACCCGAAATGTGCGCATTCCAGCGAGTGGCCCGGGTCCTCATCTTTTCGGGGAAAGGCATTTATGTAGGATGCATATTAAGTGCACCATGCACATGAAGGGCCTGTGCCACACAAGGCGCGCACGCGCTTCCCCCCGGTTGGAGCACCCTTGTCCTCGCCCTCCCCCCATGCCGAGCGCAGCGGCGCGATCGTCGCCGTCCTCGCCGGCGCCGGCATCACGGTCTCCCTGATGCAGACCCTGATCGTCCCGCTGATCGGCGAACTGCCCGTCCTGCTGGACACCACCGCCACCGACGCCTCCTGGACCCTCACCTCGACCCTGCTGGCCGGCGCGGTCGCCACCCCCGTCTTCGGCAGGCTCGGCGACCTCTACGGAAAACGCCGGCTCATGCTGGCCTGCGCCGCCCTGCTCACCCTCGGCTCCCTGATCTGCGCGCTGAGCAGCACACTGGTACCGGTCGTGGCCGGCCGCACCCTCCAGGGCTTCGGCCTGCCCCTCATCTCCCTGGGCATCAGCGTGATGCGCGACGTGCTGCCGCCCGAGCGGCTCGGCTCCGCGATGGCGCTGATGAGCTCCTCGCTGGGCGTCGGCGGCGCGATGGGCCTCCCCCTCGCCGCGGCCATCGCCCAGAGCGCCGACTGGCACGCCCTGTTCTGGCTGTCGTCGGCGGGCGGCGTGCTGATCGGCGTGCTGCTCCTGGCGGTCGTGCCCGAGTCCCCCGTCCGCGCCCGCAGCCGGTTCGACCTTCCCGGCACGATCGGGCTCGCCACCGGCCTGGTGTGCCTGCTGCTCGCCGTCACCAAGGGCCAGGACTGGGGCTGGACCAGCGGCACCGTCCTCGGGCTGCTCGCCGCCGCCCCGATCGTGTTCGCGGTGTGGGGGTTCTGGGAGCTGCGGACCGACGCGCCGCTGGTCGACCTGCGGGTCAGCGCGGGGCGGCAGGTCCTGGTCACCAACCTGGTCTCCGTCCTGATCGGGTTCTCCATGTACGCGATGTCGCTGGTCGTCATCCAGGTGCTGCAGCTGCCCGAGAGCACCGGCTACGGCATGGGGCAGACGATGATCCAGGCCGGCCTGTGGATGGCCCCCGGCGGACTGGTGATGATGGCGGTCTCCCCGCTGGCGGCCAGGCTCGTCGCCGCCCGGGGCCCGAAGATCGCGCTGACGCTCGGCGCGCTGGTCATCTCCGCCGGCTACGCCCTGGCCGCCCTCATCATGGACCGGCCCTGGCAGATGCTGCTCTTCACGATGCTGATCAGCGCCGGAGTCGGCCTGTCCTACGCCTCCATGCCCGCCCTCATCATGGGCGCGGTCCCCCTCACCGAGACCGCCGCCGCCAACGGGCTGAACTCCCTGGCCCGCTCCATCGGCACCTCCGTCTCCGCCTCGGTCGTCGGCGTCATCCTCGCCCACATGACCGTCCCCCTCGGCCCCGTCTCCGTTCCCTCCGAGGCCGGCTTCCGTACGGGCCTCGCCATCGGCGCCGTCTCCGCCCTCCTCGCGGCCCTCGTCTCCCTCGCCCTCCCCCCGCGGAAGTCGGCGCCCTCCCTCCTCCTCGAACCTCCCGTGAAGGCCGCCGCCTGACCCTCCGTCCCTCCCCGAACCTCCCATGAAGGCCACCACCTGACCCTCCGCGAGCCCGTCGCCTCCATAGGTGGCGGCGCGGCAGCTTCGCGAGTGGCAGGCAGAGCGACGGCCTCGCGGATAACAGGAAGAACGTCAGCTTCGCAAAGGTGGCGGGCGGAGCATCGGCTTCGCGGGCTGCAGGCCGAGCGGCGGCCTCGCAAAAGCGGCGGACGGAGCGGCGACTTCGCGAAGGCGGCAGGCGGAGCATCAGCTTCGCGGGGATGGCGGGCCGGGTAGCGACTTCGCGAAGATGGCAGACGGAGCATCAGCTTCGTGAAGGCGGCAGGCCGGGCAGCGGCTTCGCGGGGAAGGCAGGCCGGGCAGCGGCTTGGGGGGAAGGGCCGGCGGGGCGGCGGGGTCGTGGAGGGTGGGCGAAAAGTGCCGGTGCTGGGCCTTTGAACGGGCAGGAGCCGGTGTTAGCGTCACCCGCATGTTGCGAATGCGGACTCCTTCCCTGAGCGGTCGCCGGGTGCTCATCACCGGCGCGGCCCGCGGTATCGGCGCGGCCCTCGCCCGCCGCCTGCACCGGCGCGGAGCCCGCGTCCTGCTCACCGGGCTGGAACCGGAGCTGCTGGCCAAGGTCGCCGCCGAGTGCGGCGACGCCCCCTGGCTGCCCGCCGACGTCGCCGACCGCGCGGGGCTGGCCTCCGCCATCGACGACCTCGTCGAGACCGCCGGGGGCCTGGACGTCGTCGTCGCCAACGCCGGCATCGCCTGCCAGTGGCCCGTCCTCACCGGTGACCCGGCCGTGCTGGAGAAGACGCTCCAGGTCAACGTCCTGGGCACCTACAACACCCTGCGCGCCGCCGGACCGCACATCTCCCACCCGAGGGGCTACGCCCTCGCCGTCGCCTCCCTCGCCGCCGCCGTCCGCGCCCCGCTGCTGGGCGCCTACAGCTCCTCCAAGGCCGCGGTCGAGGCCCTGGGCGACACGCTGCGCGTCGAGCTCCAGCCCACCGGCGCCAAGGTCGGCGTCGCCTACTTCGCCGAGCTCGACACCGACATGACCCACCGGGGCTTCGACACCCGGGCCGTCTCCGCCATGCGCACCGGCGGCTCCACCTTCACCGGCGTCACCCCCCTCAAGGCCGGCATCGACGCCCTGGAGTCCGGCATCGCCTGGCGCTCCCGCCGCGTCTACGCCCCCCGCTGGGTCGGCCCCCTCCTCCCCGCCCGCGCCATCGCCCAGCGCGTCTTCGAACTCCTCATCGCCCCCTCCGTCCCCGAAGCCGTCCGCCTCGCCTCCGAAGAGCGCCCTCCTTTCACCACCCCCCAGCCCTGACCCCTTTCACCACCCCCAGCCCTGACCCCTCCGCCCCGGCCCGCCCTCCTTTCCAGCCCGGAGTCCGCCTTTCCGACCCGCCCGCCGGTCGGCCCCTCGCCACGCCCGGGGATCGTGGTGCGGGAGCGGGCGAGGGCTCCGTGCGGTGATCGGACGGTGTCCGCGCCTGCAATAGCATGAACGGCGGAAACGGGACTCTGTGGAGGGAATGGAATGTCGGGGAACGCGCGGCCGATCACGCTCATCGGGGAACCGGTCCTGCACCGGCCGCTCAAGGAGGTCACCGAGTTCGACCAGGCGCTGCGCGACCTGGCCGACGACATGTTCGCCAGCATGTACGAGGCGAACGGGGTGGGCCTGGCCGCCAACCAGATCGGCGTCGACCTGCGGATCTTCGTCTACGACTGCCAGGACGCCGAGGGCGCCCAGCACAAGGGCGTGGTGGTCAACCCGACCATCGAGTACCCCGACCACGACCGCGTCCTGGACAACGACTCCGAGGGCTGCCTGTCGGTCCCCGGCCCCTACGCCGACGTCGCCCGGGTCGCCCACGTGCACTGCAACGGCTTCGACCTCGACGGCAACCCCCTCAGCCTGCACGGAACCGGCCAGCTGGCCCGCTGCTTCCAGCACGAGACCGACCACCTCAACGGCAAGCTCTACGTCGACCGCCTCTCCACCAAGGCCCGCAAGCAGGTCCTCAAGGAATACGAGGCCCGCCGCACCAAGACCACCTGATCCCCGCACCCGCCCAGCACGGGACGACCTGACCGACCGCGCCAAGCCCACCCAGGGCAGGGCGTCCGGGGATCCCGGTCCGCCCGACGCAAAGGCGCCCTGACCACGCCCCGCTCATCGGGACGAGGTCCCCTGGCCTCGCTCGGCCCGCCCAGGACGGGAGGCGTCCCGACCGCACCCAGACCTACCCAAGGCCGGGGTCGAACCGGGGAACTCGATCCGCCCGGCACGAAGACGTCCTGACCGCGACCCACCCGCTCAGGACGGGAGGCGTCCTGAGCGCGCCCAGTCCGCCCAAGGCTGTCAACGCGGGGAGTTCGGTCCGCCCAAAGCGGGGGTCGGGGAGCCCGGTCCGCACAGAGGCGGGGTCGACCTGGGGTACTCAATGCACCCAGCACGGAGACACCCTGACCACGTTCCGCCCTCCCAGAGCGGAGCGCCCTGGCAACGCCTGGTCCTCCCAAGGCGGCCAACCCGGAGAGCTCGATCCGTCCAAGGCAGAGGGTCGGGCAACCAGGGAGCCCGGTCCGCACAGGGCTGGAGGTCGGGCAACCAGGGAGCCCGGTCCGTCCAAGGCAGGGGTCGGGCAGTCGGGGAGCTCGGTCCGCGCAGGGCTGGGGGTCAACCCGGGGAGAGGGAGTCGCGGAGCAGGACGGTGAGGCCGTCGAGCTGGGTGAGCGTCTGACCGAAGAGGGCTCGTGCCTCTTCCAGCTGTTCCAGGGCCGAGCCCAGTTCGGTGCGGTCGTCGGCAAGGAGGATCTCGGCGAAGAGCACGGAGGTGCTGGCCAGCAGGCCGGTGGCGGCGCCTCGGGCGGCGACGCCGGGGAGGGCGGTCAGCTCGCGGACGGTGCGCATGAGGCGTTTGAGCGCCACGGTGGAGCGCTGCTCTTCGGGGAGGACCGAGCGGTAGCCCTCGTCGAAGAGCGACCAGTCGCGGCAGCGGCCTCCGGAGCCGGCGGCCAGCTCCACCGCCGCCACCAGACGGCCCGCCAGGTAGGCCTGGTCCTCCGGCTGGGTGGGGAGGGGAGAGAGCTCCGGCTCCTCGGGACGCAGGAGAGCCAGTGCCTGCCGCGCCGCTCCGGGGTCGAACGCGAAACCGTGATCTGCCATCGGTGCTTCTCTTCCTTCGGGGTCTTCGTACGCGTCGACGATCAACGCGATCCATGCATCACATGGTGCGCCGCGCCTGCGCCTTCCAACGCACCGAATCAGATTCTGTGGATTCCGAAGCCGATGCCTCAGGCTTGCGGGCCGGGACATGCATCATTCGGGGCCGTTTTGTCCGACTTATCCCGTGGCTGGCCTGCCGCCGTCCTGTTCGTCAGCAGCCGCCAGAACCCGGCAACGCTCCGCCAAGCGTGCGTCCTTCTGGACGTGCGTCCTTCTGGAATCGTGCGATGTGCGTCAGCGCGCATTCGATTGCGGGCAGCACGCCGCCAAGCGTGTGTTCTTCTGGGGGTGGCGGGATTCTGTAGGGCAGGACTTCGGACCGGGAGAGCGTGAGCTGCCTGAAGGCGGATCGGTTCACGGGTGGAGGCCCGGCAGCGGACGGTGAGTGCTGATGACCTGTGGTTTTCGCCGGAGGGACGAGGACTGCGAGGGACCGACGGCCGTCAGGTCGACGTTATCCACATCAAGGGGAGACGGCATCGGGGCTCTCCGCGTCCGTCCTAGAGTGAGCGTTGTCCTGAAGGACGACGACTCACCGCCGGGGGCGGGGACATGGAGGAGAAGAAGTGCTGGAGATCGGACCGGAGATGCTCGCCTTCTGGCGGGAGCGGCACCTGTGCACCCTGACCACGATCAGGCCTGACGGGACGCCGCATGTGGTGCCGGTCGGCGTGACGCTCGATCCCGAGGCGGGGGTCGCTCGCATCATCTGCGACGGGGCTTCGCGCAAGGCCCGCAACGCCGGGCGGGAGGGGGCGCGGGCCGCGGTGTGCCAGGTCGACGGGAGCCGCTGGGCCACGCTGGAGGGAACGGCACGGGTCCTGCGCGATCCGGAATCCGTCGCGGACGCCGTCCGCCGCTACACCGAGCGCTACCGTCCGCCCCGGGAGAACCCGAACCGCGTGGTGATCGAGATCAAGATCACCCGTGTCCTCGGCAACGCCCGCGCGTTCGCACCGTCCTCCCGCTGACCGCCCTCCGCCACCCGGCCCTTGGCCGTAGCCCACCGCCGACCTACCGCCCGACCACCGTCACTCACCGTCCGCCGTCACCCACCCGCCCGTCTGCCGTCCGTCCGCCGTCACCCGCCCACCGTCGCTCATCGCTCCCCCGCTGCCCATGCGTCGTCACCCGTCGCTCGGCCACCGTCAGCCCGACACTCACCTGCCGCCCAGCGGCCGATGCCCATGGCTCAGCCGCCACTCGGCCACCAAAAATCCAGCGTTCGCCCGACTGACCGACCACCGTCGCCTACCAGCACACGCCCGCCATCCACCTACCGCCCGACCACCATCACCCCTCACTCACCCGTTACCCGGGCACCGTCACACACCGCTCCCCGCCGCCCGACCGCCGTCAATCCGACACTCGCCCGCCGCCCAGCGGTCGATGCCCATAGTCGCCCACCGCTCGGCCACCAAAAATCCAGCGTTCGCCCGACTGACCGACCACCGTCGCCTACCAGCACACGCCCGCCATCCACCTACCGCCCGACCACCATCACCCCTCACTCACCCGTTACCCGGGCACCGTCACACATCGCTCCCCGCCGCCCGACCGCCGTCAGCCCGACGCTCGCCTGCCGCCCAGTGATCGATGCCCATGGCTCAGCCGCCGCTCCGGCCATTGCTCGGCCGCCGAAATCCAACGCTTGCTCGGCCGCCGTCGGCCCATGGCCCGTCTGCTGCCCTACCGCTGTCAGCCCAGTGTCCACCTGCTGCCCGGTGGACGGCCTGCCTGGTGGACGGCGTCCTTGGCTCACCTGTCGTTCGGTCGCCGGGGCACGTGGGTCATCCGTCGACAGGTCGTCGACGGGCATGGCTCGTGCGTCGTTCGCCGCCTGGCCGTCGTCGCCTGTCGTCCGGTCGGCGTTCGGTCGGGCGGCGGTGGGGCGGGTGGGGTAAAGGGGGTCGTGGCTCACGCATGGAGTGGGGGGAATGCGGTTAGGGTTCTCGGTGTGACCACCGGTTCGGGAGTGCGAGGAGACCGCGCGTGAAGATCCGATTCGGCGTGGTGGCCGCCGCTGCGGTCACGTGGGCCTTTCGCGATGTGCCGGTCGCGGTGGGGGCGCTGGATCCGGGGGTGCGGGTGCGCCGTTCGCCGCACTACCGGGACGGGGCCTTTCACAATCTCGACGCGGGGGACGCGGCGCCGCCGGACACGCGGGTGGCCGCGCGGGAGATGCTGCGCAGGGAGCGGCGCAGGCCGCTGCTGCCGGTGCCGGTGGTGGCGCCGCGGTTCGGGCCGCCCGGCGAGCTGGAGGTCTGCTGGCTGGGGCACGGCACCTCGCTGGTGGACGTCGAGGGCAAGCGGGTGCTGTTCGATCCGGTGTTCTCCGAGCGGTGCTCGCCCAGCCGGCTGCTGGGGCCGCAGCGGGTGCATCCGGTGCCGGTGGCGGTGGCGGACCTGCCGAAGGTCGACGTGATCGCGATCTCGCACGACCACTACGACCATCTGGACCTGCCCTCGGTGAAGGCGCTGCTGCGCACGCAGACCGCCCCGTTCGTGGTGCCGCTGGGCGTCGGCGCCCACCTGGAGTACTGGGGGGTGCCGTCCTCGCGGATCATCGAGCTCGACTGGGACGAGTCCGCGGTCGTCGCCGGGCTGAAGGTCACCGCGACGCCCGCCCACCACTTCTCCGGCCGCGCCTTCGCCCGCAACCCGACGTTGTGGTGCTCCTTCGTGGTCGCGGGCGGCCGGCGCCGCCTCTACTACAGCGGAGACTCGGGGTATTTCTCCGGATACGCCCAGATCGGTGCCGCGCACGGCCCGTTCGACGTGACCCTCATGCAGGTCGGCGCCTACAGCCCGGCCTGGCCCGACATCCACATGACGCCGGAGGAGGGCCTGGCCGCCCACCGCGACCTGCGCGGCGACCTGTTCGTCCCGGTGCACTGGGGAACGTTCGTGCTCGCCCCCCACGCCTGGAACGACCCGCCGAACCGGGTCCGCGCCGAGGCCAAGGCGCTCGACCTGCGCGTGGCGATCCCCCGGCCCGGCGAGCGCGTCACCGTCGCCAGCCCGCCCGACCCCGACGGCTGGTGGGAGTCCCTCAGCTGACCCCCGGCTGAACACCCCGACCTCGACGACCGACGAGCGCCTTCAACCGAACACCACCACTCCCACACACGCCTTCAACCGAGCCTCCGGCCGAACACCGCGGCCTCAACGACCGACAGCGGCCTTCAGCCGGGCTCCAGTCCGGCACCGTGCTCCCCACAGCCGCGTGAAGAACCCCGCCCCGGCACCGCGGTGCCGGGGGGCGGGCTCAGCCCGGGTCGCGGTCGGATACCGGGACGCCGGTGGAGAGGGCCTCCTTCTGGGGGGCGCGGACCAGCAGGCAGGCCGCGGCGCCCATGAGGACCGCCACGATGGCGAAGGCCTGGGTGGGGCGGACGGCGTTGATGAGGGCGGTGCCGAAGACCTCCTCGGCCAGGGCGCGTACCTGCGGCGGGGCGTCGCCCGCCGCGGTCTGGTGGTTCGCGCCCAGTTCCAGGCCGCCCGCGGCGGCCCGGGACAGTCCCGCGACGAAGCCCTCGCGCAGGGGCTCGGGGAGTTCGCCGGACCGCTCCAGCGCGCCCGCCCGCAGTTCGGCGGCCATGCGGTTCTGCAGGATCGCCCCCGCCACGGTGCCGCCCAGCACCGAGCCGATCTGGCGGACGGTGTTGTTCACGCCGGAGGCCGATCCCGCCAGGGCCGGCGGGATCTCGCGCATCGCCTCGGTGGCCATCGGGGCGAACATGCAGCCGGTGCCCAGGCCCGCGACGAGCATCGGGGCGAGGAAGACCGTCCAGTGGGGGTCCAGGCCCAGCACCAGCGACAGCCAGGTCAGGCCCAGCGCGTACACCACCAGCCCGAACATCAGGATGCGCTTGCCGCCGATCCGGTCGGAGAGCCGCCCCGCGCCGGGCGCCACCACCATCGACACCACCGAGCAGGGTGCCAGCAGCAGGCCCGTCTTCAGCGCCGAGTAGCCCAGCACCGCCTGCAGGTACAGGGAGATCGGCAGGAACATCCCGATCATGCCGATGGACACGGTCAGGCCGACCATGCTGAGGACGGTGAAGTTGCGCCGCCGGAACAGCGTGAACGGCACGAGGGGCTCGGCGCCCTGGCGCCGCTTCTGCTGGAGCGCGAACGCCGCCAGGACCGCGGCCGAGGCCGCGAACGAGCCGAGGATCAGGCCGTTCCAGTCGTACCGCTCGCCCTCGGTGAGGGCGAAGGCGAGGAAGAACAGCCCGAGGGTGGCCAGGAGCACGCCCGTCAGGTCGAGGCGGTGTTCCCGCGAGTGCCGCACGTCCGGGATGAACGACCGCGCCATCACCAGGACCGCGATCCCGATCGGCACGTTGACGAAGAAGATCCACCGCCAGTCCAGCAGGGTGACCAGCACCCCGCCGACGGTCGGCCCCGCGATGGTGGCCAGTCCGGCGACGCTGCCCCAGATCCCCATCGCCGTGCCCCGCCGGTCCGGCGGGAAGGTGGCGATGATCAGGGCCATGGTCTGCGGCATGAGCAGCGCGGCGCCCAGGCCCTGCAGCAGCCGGGCGGCGATGAGCTGCCAGGGCTCCTGCGCCAGGCCGCACAGGAGCGAGGCGCCGGTGAAGACCGCCACGCCCAGCATGAACATCGGCCGCTGCCCGCGCAGGTCGCCCAGCCGGCCCGCGGTGATCAGCAGGACCGCCAGGACGAGGGTGTAGCCGTTGACCACCCACAGCACCTCGTCGAGGGAGGCGTCCAGGTGGTCGATCATGCCGGGGAGGGCGATGTTGACGATCGTCAGGTCCAGCAGGGTCATGAAGAAGCCCAGGGACAGTGTCACCAGGATCGCCCAGGGATTGCCGTGCCAGCGGCGCAGGGGGGAGGTCACGGCGGACGACGATACGCCATCGGCATGGTCAGTGATCCCGGATGCGCAGGCCCAGGGCCCCGGCGAGTTCCATGGCCTGGCGGGGGTCGATGACCGCCCCGTTGAGGCGGGTGCTGCGCGGGTCCATGGCCGACAGGTCGCTGCCGCGCAGATCGCAGTTGTCGAAGACGGCGCGGTCCAGGCGGGCGCCGGACAGGTCGCAGTCGCGGACGGCGCCGTCGACGAAGCGGGCGCCGCCCAGTTCGGCCTCGCGCAGGCGGACGCCGCGCAGGGAGCAGCCGCTGAGGTCGGCCTTGGCCAGGTCCACCGACGACCAGTCGCCGCCCTCGGCCCTGATCAGCCCGTAGTGGCACGCCTCGAACCTGCTCCCGGCGAACCGGCACCGCTCGAACGTGGCGTCGAAGAAGTCGCAGTTGACGAAGGTGCAGCCCGTGAACTCCGCCTCCTCGTGCGCCGAGGCGTTGAACCGCACGTCACGGAAGGTGCAGCCGAGGAAGGAGGCGCCCCTGTCGATCACCTCGGTCATGTCGTCCGCCACGAAGACCCGGCCCTCGAAGGTCTCCCCCGCTTGGATCTCCCTGCCGTTCCAGTCCATGGCCTCAGGGTACGTTCCGGCTGTTCGCGGCCGCGGGACCGGCCTACGATCAAGGGTATGGAAGCCGAGGACTGGGACCGCAAGTACGCCGCGAAAGAGCTGCTCTGGTCGGTCGAGCCGAACCGCTTCGCCGCCGAGGGGCTGGCGGGGCTGCCGCCGGGCCGGGCGCTGGACCTGGCCTGCGGCGAGGGCCGCAACGCGCTCTGGCTGGCCTCGCGCGGCTGGAAGGTCAGGGCCGTCGACTTCTCGCCGGTGGCCGTCGCCCGGGCTCGGGAGCTCGACCGGGAGGGCGCAGTCGAGTGGGAGGTCGCCGACCTGACCGCCTACCCCTTCCCGGTGGCCGCGGAGGACCTGGTGCTCGTCTCCTACCTGCACCTGCCGCCCGCGCAGATGCGGCCGGTGCTGGCGAACGCCGCCCGCGCCCTCGCCCCCGGCGGCACGTTCTTCTTCGTCGGGCACGACCTGGAGAACCTCGAGCACGGCACCGGCGGCCCCCAGGACCCGGACGTCCTGCACACGCCCGAGGCCGTCGCCGGCGCGCTGGACGGGCTGGAGGTCGTCCGGGCCGAACGCCTCACCCGCCCGGTCGGCGAGCGCACCGCCGTCGACACGCTCGTGGTGGCCAGGGCGCCGGCGGCCTAGAGCGCGCGCAGCCGCTGCCTGTCGGCGTCGGTGAGCGGCCGGTAGCGGCCGCCGGAGTCGCGGAAGTAGGCGGTCCCCGCGTCGGGGACGCCTTCTTCGCGCAGCGCCCGGGTGAGCAGCCGCGCGTACGCGCTGGTCTCGATCTCCTCGACGACGCGGATGAGGTCGGGGCCCTCGTCGGGGAAGGCGGCGGTGAAGTCCTCCGACGAGACCGGCGCGCGCAGCGTCACCGCGGCGGCCAGCAGCTCGAACCGGCCGACGGGGATGCCGTAGGCCACGGCCAGGTCGACACCCGGCACGTCACCGATGCGGTCGCGGACGGAGGCCGTCGGCACCATCCCCTGGGGCGTGCGGACGAGTTCGGAGGTGCGGCCGACCATCCAGTGGTCGCCGTCCTCGTCGCGCTGGAAGAGGTCGCCCGTGGCCACCCAGGAGTCCCCGGGCTCGAAGACGCCGCGCAGCGGGTCGGGGACGCCGCTGCCGCGAACCAGCAGCAGGCCCGTCTCCCCCGGTTCGCAGCGGACGGCGAACCCGTCCCTGCCGGGGACGATCAGCCCGCGGTCGAGGTCGTACCGCACGATGCGCGTCCGGGCGCTGCCCGGCAGGGGCCGGCCCAGCGAGCCGCGCTTCTTGCCGGTCAGGTTCACCAGCACCGCCCCGCCGGAGCCCGAGGCGTAGAACTCCAGGACGCGGGCGGGCTTGAACCGCGCCTCGATGCGCCGCCACAGCCCGCGCGGCATGCCGGAGCCGATGAACAGCCGCACCGAGTGGTGGCGCTCCCCCGGGTGCGGGGGCGCCTCGACCAGCCCGTGCAGCAGCGTCCAGGTGTAGGAGACGACGGTGACGCCGTATCTGCGCGCCTCCTCCCAGAACGTCGCCGGGTCGTAGGAGGTGGCCAGCGCCAGCCGGGCGCCGCCCGCGATCGCCCCGCCGAGGCTCATCAGCAGCGCGGACGGGTGCGACAGCGGGGCGAGGCTGTAGACGGTGTCGGCCGGGGTCAGCGCCGCCGACGAGGCGGTGCCGAACGCCGACAGCGCCCAGCGCCGGTTGGTGACGCGGCTGACCCGGGTGTCGTCGCCGGAGCCGGTGAACAGGATGAACGCCAGGTCCCCGGCGTGCCCGGGGTTGGGCTCGTACCAGCCGGGCAGCTCGACGCCGTGCGGGTCGACGCGCTCCAGGTCGGCCTGGCCGGACTCCCGCTCGCCGCCGCCCAGCAGGTGCACCTCGACGCCGTCGACGAGCCGGGCGTGCTCGGGGTCGGCGACGACCCGGGAGACCTGGCCCAGCGCCAGCTCCTGCGCCAGGTCGCCGTCGGGGCGCAGCAGCACCGCGACGGCGCCGAGCCGGTTCAGCGCCGCGACCAGCGCCAGCGCGCTGGGCCGGGTGCCCATGAGCACCCCGATGTGCTCGCCCTGGCGCACTCCGATGGAGATGAGGCCGCGCACGACGCCGTCGATGCGGCGCTTGGCGGCGGCGTGGGTGTGCGCCCGGTCCTCGAACAGGAAGAGGACGTCGCCGGGCGCGCGGCGGGCGTTCTCGTCCAGCAGCAGTCCCAGCGACACGCGGGTGTCGCCGGTGAGGCGCTCCAGGCGGGCCAGCCGGGGCAGCAGCTCGGCGGCCGCCTCCCCGAACTCCACGACGCCCCGGACCGCGGCGGCGGTGGTGCCGACGGCCGAGCGCACCGCGCCCGCCCCGACCTGGACGGCCAGCTCCATGCCGTAGGCGATCCGGCCTCCGCCGGGCTCCTCCTCGCGTACCGGGCCCACCTCCGGCGGCACCATGCCCTGCCCGGACCGCCAGTGCACCCAGCCCGCGACGACCGGCCAGGTGGACGCGGCGGCGTGCGCCCCGGCGACCAGCCCGAAGTGCCCGGTGCGCTGGCACGCCTCGTACACCTCGGCGCGCGGCGCGGCGCGGACGATGCCCCGCACCATGGGCGGCGGGGCGATCTCGTCGACCTCGCCGACGAAGGCGAGCACCGGGCAGTCGATGTCGGCCAGGGTCACCAGCCGGTCGCCGATGACGAAGCCGCCGCGCAGCATGCGGTTGTGCGCGACGAACTGGCGCAGGAAGTCGGCGAGGGCGGGGCCCGGCCATGCCGCCCAGCCCTCGCTCTGCATGAAGCGCCGCTGCCGCTCGCGGGGGGCGAGCACCTCGCGGTCGTGCAGCTGCAGCAGGAACTCCAGCCGGTTGCGGACGGACTTGGCGGGGCTGAGCGCCTGGAACGCCGAGCGGGTCACCCAGCCGGGGATGGACAGGCCGGGCAGGCCGGGGATGTCGCCGAGCAGGTCGACGAACGGGCGCCGCGGCACCCAGCCGGGCACCCCGAAGGGGTTGGCCGCGTCCAGGTCGGCGGGGCTGCCGAAGGTGATGAGCGACTCGACGCCCTCGCTGCGCCGGTAGGCGGCGGTCTGGTAGGCGAACATGCCGCCCTGGGAGTAGCCGGCGAGGTGCACGTCCCGGCCCGTGATCTCCCTGATGCGGTCGACGGCGTCGCTGACGGCCAGGACGTGGTCGGCCAGGGAGCGGCGCAGGCCGCCGGGCTCGCGTTCGGGCCTGCCGAAGTCGACGACCCAGGCGTCGAGCCCGAGGTCGTGCAGGACGGCGACCGCGCTGGCGGCGGGGGCGATGTCGTAGATCTCGGCGGTGAGCATCAGGGGCGGCACCAGCAGGACCGCGGGCCGCTCGCCCAGGGTGTCGGGGAAGTAGCGGCGCAGCCGGTAGACGGGCTGCTCGGCCACCACCTGGTGGGGCGAGGCCTCCTCGTCCGTGCGCAGCCCGCCGAAGCGGGCCACCTCCAGGGCGTTCTGGGCGGTCGCGCTCACGCCGCGAGCCAGCCTGTTCCCCAGACGGACGAGGTTCTTGGGCAGTGGTGCCGCCAGACGCTCCCTCACACCCGACATCGTCGTCGTTCGCGCGGCCCGGGTCAACGGGCGACGTGCCGGTGGAGGGTCGGTGACCAACCCCACACCCCGCTCTCGACCGTTGTTGATTCGCTGTCGAATAACGCCCTCTAGGCTCGGTGGCATGGCCTCCCCGACCGCCTGGAACCCGCCCCACCCCGCCCTCTTCGCGGCGCTGGACGTGGCGCTGGCCCCCGTACGGGCGCTGAACTCCCCCGTCTTCCACGGCATCGAGAACGTGCCGGAGCGGGGCCCCGCCCTGCTGGTGGGCAACCACACCGTGATGCCGCTGCTGGACGTGCCGGTGATGATGGCCGAGATCCGGGCGAGGCGCGGGGTGTGGATCCGCTCGGTGGCCGACCACGTCCACTGGCGGGTCCCGCTGTGGCGGGACGTCCTGAACCTCGGCGGCTGCGTCGACGGCACCCGCGAGAACTGCCGGGAGATGCTGGCCGCCGGCCAGACGGTGCTGATCTTCCCCGGCGGCGCGTACGAGGTGACCCGGTTCCACGGCCGCAAGTACCAGCTGGCCTGGCGGGAGCGGTTCGGCTTCGTGCGGCTGGCGATCGAGGCGGGCTGCCCGATCATCCCGTTCGGCGCGGTCGGCGCGGAGGACCAGTTCCCCCTCCTGGTGGGCTCCGAGCACTTCCTCCAGGCGCCGATGCGCGCCCTCAGCCGGCGCGTCCTGCGCCGCAACGACGAGCTGACCGTGCCCGTCATCGGCCTGGACCCGCGCCCCGAGCGCCTCTACTTCTCCTTCGGGGAGCCGATCGAGACGGCGCAGTGGGCCGGCTGCGCGGACGACGTCGTGGCGCTCACCCAGGCGCGCGACCTCGTCCGCAAGACGGTCGCGGGCCTGGTGGACGATCTGCTGGCCGAGCAGGCGGTGGATCCGGGACGCCGTCCGTGGGGAAGGCTGTTCACCAGACGGTGAGGCACCGCACAATCGGGTGACGACGCTACCCCCGGCTCGCAGGAGGCCCCATGGACCGCCCCGTCCCCCTGGTCATCGAACGGCACCCGCACGTCAGCTGGCGGGCCAGGGCGCTCGCCGCGGGGGTGCAGGCCGTGCTGACGCCCGCGATCCGGCGGATGCCCCAGGGGCCGATCGACTTCCACCGCGCCGCCTCCCTGGACCGGCTGGCCCGGCGCGCCCGCCCGCCGCGGGGCAGCCGTGTCGAGCGCGTCCGGCTGGAGGACTTCCACGCCGAGTGGGTGCACGGCCCGGGGGTCGGCCGCGACCGCTCCCGGGTGATCCTGTACTTCCACGGCGGCGGCTGGATCTCCTGCGGGCTCAACACCCACCGGCGCATGATCGCCCACCTGTCGGGCGCGGCGGGGATCCCCGCGCTGTCCGTCGCCTACCGGATGCTGCCCGAGGTCACCTTCGCCGAGGAGGCGCTGGACTGCCTGGCCGCCTACAGGTGGCTGCTGGAGCAGGGCGTGTCGCCGCGGGACATCGTGATGTCGGGTGACTCCGCCGGCGGGTACCTGACGTTCGCCACCGCGCTGCTGGCCCGCGAGGACGGGCTGCCGCTGCCGGCCGGCCTGATCGCCCTGTCCCCCATGCTCGACATGGACCTGGCCGCCAAGACCGCCCACCCGAACGCCGAGCTCGACCGGGTCAGCCTCCTGCCGCTGCTGGACGCCTTCGTCGCCGAGATCCTCGGCGGCCTGGACCCGCTGGACCCCAAGGTCTCCCCCGTGCGGGCCGACCTGCGCGGGCTCCCGCCGTCCTATCTGTGCTGCAGCTCCAGCGAGGTGCTGGCCTGCGACTCCGAGACGATGGCCGAGCGGCTCGCCGCCGCGGGCGTTCCCACGAGGCTGCAGACGTGGGCCGGGCAGCTGCACGTCTTCCAGATGTTCGGGTCGGCGCTGCCGGAGTCCAAGGCCGCCATCGCCACCTATGGTGAATGGACCCGCGACGCCCTGAGCAGGGCCCGCGAGAAGGAGCAGGCAGCCTGATGGACATCTTCGCCGACATGGCGGCCGAGGGCGAGGCACTGGACGCGCTCGTCGCCGGTCTCGCTCCCGAGCGGTGGGCGCTGCCCACCCCCGCCGAAGGCTGGACCATCGCCCACCAGATCACCCACCTGATGTGGACGGACCGGCAGGCCGCGCTGGCCGCCACCGACCCCGGGGCGTTCGTGGAGTCGCTGCGGCACGCCGCGCCCGACCTGGTGGAGCGGGGCGCCGACCCGTCGGCGTACCCGCCGGGCGGCCTGCTGGCGGCCTGGCGCAGGAGCCGCGCCGAGGTGGCCGAGGCGCTGCGCGCCGTCCCGCCCGGCGGCAGGGTGCCCTGGTTCGGACCGCCGATGGCCGCGCCCAGCATGGCCACGGCCCGGCTCATGGAGACGTGGGCGCACGGCCAGGACGTCGCCGACGCGCTGGGCGTGGTGCGCACGCCCACCGACCGGCTGCGGCACGTGGCGCACATCGCCATCCGGGCCCGGGACTACGCCTTCTCCGTGAACGGGCTGCCCGCGCCGAAGGAGCCGTTCCACATCGTCCTGGACTCCCCCTCCGGCGACCGGTGGAGCTGGGGCCCCTCCACCTCCGCCCAGAAGGTCACCGGCCCCGCGCTCGACTTCTGCCTGCTGGCGGTGCGCCGCCGCCACCGCGACGACGTGTCGGTGGCGGCGCGGGGCGCGGACGCCTCCCGCTGGCTCGGTCTCGTCCAGGCCTTCGCCGGCCCGCCCGGACCGGGAAGGCCGCCCGCCCAGGGGGCTCCCGCGGCGCCGAGTACGCACTGAGTCCCGAATTCCTGTAGGGTTAACAACGTCGCCACGGGGGAACCCGAAAGGCCGACAAGCGGAAGTGGCTCAGTGGTAGAGCATCACCTTGCCAAGGTGAGGGTCGCGGGTTCGAATCCCGTCTTCCGCTCGGAGAGGCCATCGCCTCGCGGTGGAGTGGCCGAGAGGCGAGGCAACGGCCTGCAAAGCCGTGTACACGGGTTCAAATCCCGTCTCCACCTCCACGGACGATTAGCTCAGCGGGAGAGCGCTTCCCTGACACGGAAGAGGTCACTGGTTCAATCCCAGTATCGTCCACCACCCGGACCGACCGGTCGGCGAACGCACTTCGTCGGCCGGTCGACCAGGGACACCGCGGGGAAGCCTTCCCCGCACGCGGAAGTGGCTCAGTGGTAGAGCATCACCTTGCCAAGGTGAGGGTCGCGGGTTCGAATCCCGTCTTCCGCTCCACGCCTCACACCGTCCGCCCGGGAAATTTTGCCCCGGGCGGATTCTTTTCGTCCCTCTGACGGGGAACGAGAACCGGCATGCCGGTCGCCTCCCCGTCCCACCGCTACGCCCCGGGCTACATCCTGCTGATGGGCACCGCGGCCGCGGTGGTCGTCCTGGCGGGACTGCGCGCGGTCTCCTCGATCGCGGGCCCGTTCTTCCTCGCGCTCGTCCTCACCGTCGCGGTCAGCCCGCTGCGCAACCGGCTCACGGGCCGGGGCCTGCCCACCCTGGTGGCCGCGCTGATCCCGCTGGTCGTGGTGCTGGCCGGCCTCGTGGCGATGGCGGTGGCACTGGCGCTGTCCGCGGCGCGGCTGGCGGCGCTGATCCCCGGCTACACCGAGGAGCTCACGCGCAACGCCGACGAGGCCATCGGGCTGCTGACCCGGTTCGGCGTCACCCCGGCCGAGGCGCAGAAGTTCGTGTCGGGCTTCGACCTCGGCCGGCTGCTGCCCCTCATCCAGTCGTTCATGAACGGCCTGGTGGGCGCCCTGTCGTCGGTGCTCCTGGTGGTGATCCTGCTCTACGGGATGAGCCTGGACGCGCTGGGGTTCGGCCGCGCGCTGGAGCGCCTCTCCGACGACCGGCCGGAGCTGGTGGCGGCGCTGCGCGAGTACGCCCACGGCGCCTACCGCTACCTGATGGTCACCACGGTGTTCGGGCTGATCGTCGCGGTCCTGGACGTGGGCGTGCTGGCCTGGCTGGGGGTGCCCGCCCCGCTGGTGTGGGGCCTGCTGTCGTTCATCACCAACTACATCCCCAACGTCGGCTTCGTCATCGGCCTGGTGCCCCCGGCGCTGCTGGCCTGGCTGGAGTCCGGCTGGGCCGACGCGGTGTGGGTGATCGTGCTCTACTCGGTGATCAACTTCGTGCTGCAGTCGCTGGTGCAGCCCAAGTACGCGGGCGACACGGTGGGCCTGTCCCTCACCGCCACCCTGGTGTCCCTGGTGGTGTGGAGCCTGGTCATCGGCCCGCTCGGCGCGATCCTGGCGGTCCCGCTCAGCGCACTGACCCTGGCGATCTTCGTCGACCCCGACCCGGGCAAGCGCTGGCTGCGCCCCCTCCTCTCCGGGCGCTGAGGCGGCCGCGAGATGGGAAACGCGCGCACCCTGCTGCTCCTGACGCTCCCGGCGTTCGTCGTCGGCGTCGCCTCCAGCCTGCTCCTCATCGGGATCAGCAGGCCGGCCGAGGCCCTCTCGCACCTCCTGTGGCTCCACGACTCCCCGTGGTGGACGCTGCTCCTGCTCACCTTGGGCGGCCTGCTCACCGGCCTCATCCTCTGGAAGGTGCCCGGCCATGGAGGGCCCGACCCCGCCACCGAGGGGCTGGTCGCCCCGCCGGTGCCGCTCACGGCCGTCCCGGGCATCCTGCTCGCCCTGTCGGTGACCCTGGCCTTCGGCGTCAGCCTCGGTCCGGAGAACCCCACCATCCTGGCGAACGTGGCGCTGGCCACCGCCCTGGGACACAGGTTCCTCCCCCGCGTGCCCGACCGGGCCTGGACGGCGTTCGCCCTCGCCGGGACGATCGGCGCGCTGTTCGGCACCCCGGTCGCCGCGGCCCTGCTGCTGTCGGAGTTCTCCTCCGGCGACGAGACGCCGCTGTGGGACCGGCTCGTCGCCCCGCTGGCGGCCGCGGCGGCGGGGGCGCTCACCACCCACCTGGTCGCCCCGGACCAGACGTTCACCCTGGCGCTGCCCGCCTACCGGGGATTCCAGCCGATCGACCTCGTGTCCGGCTCGGTGATCGCCGCGGCGGGCTGCGCGCTCGGCCTCTGCGCCGTCTACGCGCTTCCGCGCCTCCACCGCTCCGCCCACCGGATCGGCCGTCCGGTCGTCCTGCTGACCCTGGGCGGCGCGGTCCTCGGCGTGCTCGGGATGATCGGCGGGCCGATCACCCTGTTCAAGGGCCTGGAGCAGATGCAGGAGCTGGCCCGGGAGCGGACGGCCTTCGACGCCCCCGGACTCCTGCTCATCGTCGCGGTCAAGCTCGTCGCGCTGGTCGTCGCCGTCGCCGTGGGGTTCCGGGGCGGGCGGATCTTCCCCTCGGTCTTCCTGGGGGTGGCCCTGGGGCTGCTGGCCGTCGCGCTGGTGCCCGCGGTGCCCCCCGTCCTGGCCGCGGCCTGCGCCGCGATGGGCGTCTGCGTGGCGGTCTCGCGCAGCGGGTGGCTGAGCCTGTTCATCGGCGCGGCGCTGGCCGGCGGCGCGGAGCTGCTGCCCGTCCTGTGCGTGGCGATCCTGCCCGCCTGGCTGCTGGCCACCGGACGGCCGGAGATGAGGGTCGAGGCGGTTGCCTCCCCCGACCCCGGGTAGATCAGGTTCACCGGCCGCAGGGGGGCGGCCGCGGAACGTTCGGGGGACGACATGGGCAGTCTCATCGCGATCGCCTACCCGGAGGCGGCGACCGCGCTGAAGATGCGCGACCGGCTCGTCGGCATGCGCAGGCGGCACCTGCTCCAGGTGGCCGACGCCGCGGTGGTGGAGAAACGCCGCGACGGGACGGTGCGGCTCCACCAGGTGCACGGCGCGGACATCGGCGCCTCTTGGGGGCTGCTGTGGGGCAGCCTGATCGGGCTGCTGTTCTTCGTTCCGCTGCTGGGCGCCGCACTGGAGGCGGGGGCGAGTCCCGCGGCCGGCGCGCTGAACGAGCAGGGCGTCGACGAGCGGTTCGTCAAGGAACTGGGCGCCGCGCTGCGGACCGGGGGCGCCCTGCTGTTCCTGCTGCTGGTCCAGCAGACGCCGGAGCAGGTGCTGCCGGAGATCGCCGAGTACGGCGGCGAGGTCGTCAGCACGTCGTTGAGCCCGCTGCAGGAGACGCACCTGCGCGAGGCCTTCCAGGCGGCGCGCAGCACCTGAGCCGTGCGCCGCGCTCACTGCTGCCGCGGCGGCCCGGCGTTGACGATGAACGAGATGGCCGTGGTGACGATGATCAGGTCGAAGACCATCTGGATCGACACCACGGCCCGCACGCCCGGCCCGACCGGGGTGATGTCGCCGTACCCGACGGTGCACAGCGTGGACACCGTGAAGTACAGGGAGTCCATCCGGGTCTCCAGCCCGGCGAAGTGCTCGGCGTTGGCGTAGTAGATCAGGGCGAAGAACACCACCACCAGGTTCACCGCGCCCAGCAGCGGGGCGAGCCGCTCCAGCGGCAGGCGGCCGCGGCGCAGGCTCCGGCGGACCTGGACCACCAGCACCAGGGTCACCAGCGCCAGCGCGGCGACCAGGAGCAGGACCCGCAGCAGCGGCGGGTCCCGCACGAGGTCGTGCCGGCTCAGCGGCACCAGGAAGTAGAAGAGGCCGAAGGCCGCGGTCCCCGCCGTCATCTCGGCCCAGCACCGCAGGCGCCGCCTCGCGAGCGGGCTCACCGGTCGGGTTCGGACCGGGCCAGGGCGTCGACCGCCACGGCCGTCGCCAGGACCAGCGGGACGTCGAACCCCTCGCCGACGTCCACGGTGTAGGTGTCGCGCAGGCGCAGCCACCTGCGGGAGACCGCGGCGACGCGGGCTCCGTCGGAGTCGCGGTCGATCTCGTACTCCTTGCCGATGAGGTCGCCGGTGGCGGTCCACTCCTCGCCGCCGGCGAGGTCGACGTCGAACCGGTCGCGCACGAGCTTGACCTTCCGGCGGATCCGGGCGACGGCGGCGCCGTCCCGTTCGACGACCATGGTCTCGCGCAGCGCGACGATCTTCCGCCTGATCTCCAGGAGCACCTCGCCGGTGTCGTCCTTCAGCTCGTACGTCTGGCGGACGCGCAGCGTCTTGCCGTCGAGCAGGAACGGCCGCCCGCCCTGCTCGTCCTCGATCCAGGAGTCGTCACCGATCGAGAACGCCTTGTCCTGTACGCGGTACCGCATGGCCGGGCTCCGTTCCTCGCTGCCCGGAGCCCTACCCCTCCCGCTCGCCGAAGGCTGCCAAACGATGCCGAACTGTCGGCGACCATCGGGCAAAAGCCGGGGCTCAGCCCGTGCGGACGGCGTCCAGGGCCAGGGCGAGCAGCACCACGTCGCGCGGCTCGTCCAGCTTGCGGGAGGTGACCTGCTCCAGTCGGCGCAGCCGGTTGAGGACGGTGTTGCGGTGGCAGTACAGCCGGCGTGCCGCCTCGGTGGTGGAGCCGACCTCCAGCCAGCAGGCGAGCGTGTCCAGCAGCGCGGACATCTCGTGCTCGGGCAGCGCCAGCAGCCCGGACATGATCTGGCGGCGCAGCAGCTCGGCCAGGTCGGGCGAGGCCAGCACGAACGAGCGGACCAGGTGGTCGTCCAGGGCGATGACGCCGCGGTCGGCGGGGCGGCGGCCGGCCAGCGCGGTCTCGGCCAGCCGGCGGGCGAAGCAGAGCGAGGACAGGCCGCGCACCCGCGGGCTGAGCCCGATCGGCCCCTCCAGCTCGGCCTCCAGCGCGGGGGAGAGCCGCGCGGTGTCCGCGCCGCGCGTGACGACCACCGCGATGTCGCCGTCGGCGCCGGGCGACCAGAGCACGCGCGAGCCGTCCAGGACCTCGGGGTGGCGGAACGCCCCGCCGCGCGCGGGGCGGGCGTAGCGGGTGACCGCGACGGCGTACCAGCCGTCCTCCTCCAGGCCCAGCGCGTCGCGGACGGCGTCGACCAGCACCGGGTCGGGTTCGTCCGCCTCCAGGAGGCGGCCCAGCAGCATCCTGGCCCGCTCGTCCTGGAAGCGGCGCTGCTCGGCCTGGGCCTGGCGGTAGGCCTCGGCGGCGGCGTCGGCCTGCCGCTCGATGCCCGCCCAGACGTGCATGCTGCTGCGCATGAGGAGGTCGAGCCGGCCCGGGGACTCCTCGCGCACGGTCTGCACCAGCTCGTCCCACACCAGCTGGACCGAGAGGTGGTAGGCCTTCACCAGCTCGTCCAGCGGGACGCCCTGCGCGGCGCGGCGGCGGCCGGTGCGCGCGGCCTGGGCCAGTTCGCGCCGTTCGGGGCCCGGTTCGGGGATGGTGGCCAGGCCGTAGGTCAGCCCGAGCCGCACCGACTCCAGCTGCTCGGCCTCGGGCACCAGCCTGGCGCTGGAGGGGCAGGACGTGCGGATCCTGGCCAGGAGCCGGGTGGCGAGCGCGGGGACGTCCGAGGACAGCCGCCTGGCCGCCGAACCCACGACCTCCCGGTGGGTGTCGTCCCGCTCGATGAGACCGAGTACGCCCAACGTGACCTCCCTCAACCGGTCTACCAGCTTGCCCAGAGGGAAGACCGTCGCGCAAGACCTCCCCAAGAGTAATCGACAAGTCACCTTAAGTATCATCAGAAGGGATACCGGAAGGGGGGCCGGACGCTGAAGTCGATCCAGGGGCGCTACACCCTGCTGGTCACCGTGCTGGCCGCGCTGCTCTTCCTGCTGGCGGCCACGGCCGCCGACCAGTTCATCCGCTATTCGCTGGAACGGGACAACTACCAGGAGCTCCAGCGGACCTCCCTGAACTGGGCCTCCCGCTACCGGGAGGGCACGCTCCCGGCCCGCATCCCCACCGAGGAGAGCGACCCGAGCATCGTCCAGGTGGTCAACGTCGGAGGCGAGGTGCTGGGGACGAGCGAGAGCGACCCCGGGCGCCCGCTCAGCACCCTGCGGCCCCCGCTCGGGAACCGCGTCGAGAACTTCATCCAGTGCCGCACCGAAAACGACTGCCTGATGATCTCGGCGGTCCGGGCGGAGGCGGCCGAGAACTCCGTCGTCGTCTACACCGCGCGGTCGGCGCCCGCCCTGCTCACCGGCCACACGCTGGAGTACACCCTCCTGCTGCTGTGCCTCCCCCTGCTCGCGCTCTTCTCCTGGGTCACCTGGGTGATGACGGGCAGGACCCTGCGCCCGGTCGAGGAGATCAGGGCGCGCATCGCCGAGATCACCGCCTCCGACCTGGGCCTGCGGGTGCCCGTCCCCACCTCCTCCAGGGAGTTCGCCGCGCTGGCGACCACCTCCAACGACACGCTCTCGCGGCTGGAAAAGTCGGTGGAGGAGCAGCGGCGGTTCGCCTCCGACGTCGCCCACGAGCTGCGCAATCCGATCGCGGGCCTCAGCCTCCAGCTGGAGGAGGCGCTGATGGACCGCGAGGACACCGATCCCTGGCCGGTGATCGAGTCGTCCCTGACCGCCGCCGAGCGGCTCTCGGCGATCGTCGACGACCTGCTGACCATCGCGCGGCTGCAGTCCAGGTCCCCGAAGATGGAGCCGATCGACCTGGGCGACCTCGCGACCGCCCGGGCGCTGAACTATCCGCAGATCAGGGTGGAGGCCGAACCGGGAGTGCTGGTGGTGGGCAACCGGATCAGGCTGACCCGGCTGCTGGCCAACCTCCTGAACAACGCCGTCCGCCACGCCGACTCCCGGATCGAGGTCGAGGTGCGGCGGGAGGGCGACCTGGCGCTGCTGGCGGTCACCGACGACGGCGCCGGAGTGGCCGAGGCCGACCGGGAGAAGATCTTCGAGCGGTTCGTCCGGCTGGAGGAGAGCAAGGAGCGCGACCCCGGCGGGACGGGGCTGGGCCTCTCCATCTCCCGGGAGATCGCCGAGGAGCACGGCGGCGGCCTCGTCCTCGCCGACAGCGACCGGGGGGCCCGTTTCGAGCTGCGCCTGCCGCTGCTCGACACCTCCGACCCGGCGGAACGTGAGGCGGATCACCCGCCCCGAGAGTGACGTCCCGCCCCTTCCTGGCGCTTGATAACCCGTGGAACCGGAGGACCCCGACCTCGGCGCGCTCGTGCTGCGCGCCCAGCGGGGTGATGTCGATGCCTTCGACCGGATCTATCTGGACGTGCAGCCCCGGCTGCTGCGCTACCTGAGGACCCTGGTCGGGGACGAGGCCGAGGACGTGGCGTCCGAGGCCTGGCTGCAGATCGCTCGTGATCTTGGAAAGTTCTCCGGGGATTCCGCGGGATTCCGCGGCTGGACCGCGCGCATCGCCCGCAACCGCGCGATGGACCTCCTGCGGCGCAGGCAGCGCAGGCCGGTCGAGCCGGTGCCGCTGGAGCGGCTGGTGGACCTGGCGGGATGCGCCGACGGGACCGAGCAGCTCGTCCTGGACGAGCTGTCGACCGACGCGGCCGTGCGGCTCATCGCCACGCTGCCCCGCGACCAGGCCGAGGCGGTGGTGCTGCGCGTGCTCTTCGAACTCGACTCCGCGGGCGCCGGGCGGGTGCTGGGCAAACGGGCGGGGGCCGTGCGCACCGCCGCGTACCGGGGGCTGCGCAACCTGGCGAGGAGACTGGAGCGGATTTCCGGAGAGCCCGTGACGCGGCGGACCGCGGCGGCGCTAGAGGACACGACATGAACACAGAAGAGACGCGGGCGCTGGACCGGGTGCTGGCCGCCCTCACCGCTCCGGCGCATCCGGACGAGCTGGAAGGCAGGGACCGGGCGCTGGCCGCGTTCCGGGAGGCCGCGGCCGGCCCGTCCCCGGCGGCCCCGCGGCCTCCCGCGAGAAGGCGGCTTCCGACCGGAAGGCTGCCCCTGCGGATCGGTGTCGCGGCGCTGTGCGCGACGCTGCTGGGCGGTGGCGTGGCCATGGCCACCGGCGCCAGGCTCCCCCTGCCCGGCGTCGGCGAGGAGACCCGGTCGGCGGCGCCGGAGAAGGGCCCCCGGCTCGTGCCCAAGAAGGCGCCTTCCCCGGTGCCCGCGACCACCGCCCCCGCGGCGCGGCCCACCCCGTACGGCTCGCCGGCCCCCGGCTTCGCCGAGCTGTGCCGGCGGATCCTGCGGGAGAAGAAGGGGCGGCGCTGGCGTCCGGAACCGGCCGGGCCCCGCGGCGAGGTCTACGCCGCGCTGGTCCGGGCGGCGGGCGGGCCGGACCAGGTGTACGGCTACTGCCTCGCGCTGGGCCCCCGGGCCTCCGGACCCACCGCCCGGCCGGACGACAGGCCGAACGGCAGGCCGGAGGGCGGACCGAACGGACCGGAGGGCGGCCCGGACGGCGGGCCCCGCCCGGGCGAGGAGAGCGGCGACCGGGACGGCTGGGACCGCGGGGACGGCGACCGGCCGTCGGCGCGCCCCGGGCGCACCGACCGGCCCGGCGGTTCGAGCAGGCCCGGCAGGCCGGGCCGGCGTTAGGCGCTCTCCAGGACGGCGCGCCCGGCCAGGGCCAGCAGGGCGTCGCAGGCCTCCAGCAGCGCCGCGCGCAGCGGGGCCGCCTCCTCGGTGAAGCCCCGCTGGTGCGCGGCGTACTCGGCGCGGCCCTCGGCGGTCTCGACGCGGATGGGCTCGTAGCCCAGCGCGCCCAGGTCGTACGGGCTGGCCCGCATGTCGACGGCGCGGATGCGCCGCGCCAGCGCGAAGCAGTCGGCGACCAGCTCGCCGGGGACCAGCGGGGAGAGCTTGTACGCCCACTTGTAGAGGTCCATGTTGGCGTGCAGGCAGCCGGGCTGCTCCAGCTCCACCCGGTTCTCCCGGGAGGGGCTCAGCACGTTGAGCGGGCGGGCCGGCTCGGTGAAGAAGCGGAACGCGTCGAAGTGGCTGCACCGCACCCCGCGCTGGTCCAGCAGCGCCGCGACGTCCTCGGCGGGCAGCCGCAGCGGCCATGAGGCGTGGCGGATCCGCTCCGGCTCCAGCCGGTAGACCATGGCCCACTCGTGGAGGCCGAAGCAGCCCAGGTGCGCGGGGCGGGCGGCGATCGCCGCGAGCAGGTCGCGGATCCAGCGCACGGCGGCCAGGCGGCGGGGCAGCAGCGCCGCCGTGTCGAGCACCGCCCCCTCGGGGGTGTCGGCGTATCCGGCGCCCAGCTCCTCGGCGCGGGCGCCCGCCAGCACGGCCCCCGCGCCCGGGTGCCAGGCCATCAGCCTTCCCGGGCGGTGGCCGTAGTAGGTGAACAGGAAGTCGTCGACCGGATGGGAGCCTCCCTCGCGCCGCAGCGCGAGGTAGCCGCCGATCATCTCCTCCAGGCGGGTCCGGTGCGCGGCGGCCCGGGACCGCCATTCCTGCTCGTCGAGAACGGTCACCACCCCTGCATGGTAGGAACCGCGGGCCGCGGGGGCGAACCGGCGCCGGTCAGCCGCCCTGCCGGAAGGAGGCGAGCATGGCGTGCGCGACGTGGGAGTTCATCTTGATGAGGACGGCGGGCTGCCCGCCGGAGTCCACGTAGGGCGAGACGCTGCAGGTGTTGTGCACGCCTCGGCTGTGCAGCCACTCCTGCATGGAGCGCTGCAGCTCGCTGGCGAGCGTCACGGCCTGCTGGTCGCTTTCGCTGAGGTAACTCATCCTGGCCTTCCGAGGGGAGAAGAGCAGTCGGCGAAGCGGCAGGGAGCGCGCCGCGATCAAGCCTGACTCCAACTGTTTTCTGTGATTATCTTCCGAGCTGTCCGGAGTTCATGCAAGCGCAACTGATAAAACAGATACAAGTACAGATGCACGTGCAGCCACTGCGCGTGACGGGACATCACTCAGGGGAAGAGAAATATCCCGTCCTGTCCAGATTGAACATTGCGCTGAGTAATTCTCGACTTCTGCCGAATCCGCCGTGATCTTCGCCGCCGGCGCCCCCGGCCGGACGCCGCGGACGGCGAGTTCGACGTCCGGCCGTCAACGATTGACGAAAGATGCGAGACTGACGCGGACCGCCTGAACTCTCCCCCGGGAGGGACCATGTCGCCCGCACCGCCGTCCGCCCCGGCGGCACCCGCCCGCCCGGGATCCGCCGGCCCGCCGCGTCCCGCGGCCGCCCGCACCGGGCCGACCGCCCTGCGCCTGATGGTCGGCGCCCGGCTGCGGCGGATGCGGGAGGGCAGCGGCGTCAGCCGGGAGGCGGCGGCCGACGCGATCCGCGCCACCCACTCCAAGATCAGCCGGCTGGAGCTGGGCCGCAGCGGCTTCAAGCGGCGCGACCTGGTCGACCTGCTCAACCTCTACGGCGTCGCCGACCCCGCCGAGCGCCAGAGCCTGCTGGAGCTGGCCCGCCAGGCGGGCGAGCCGGGCTGGTGGCACCGGTACCAGGACGTCATGCCCGGCTGGCTGGAGCCCTACATCGGGCTGGAGCAGGCGGCGTCCGCCATCCGCGGCTACGAGGTGCAGTTCGTGCACGGCCTCCTGCAGACCGAGGACTACGCCCGCGCGGTGGCCTCCATCGGCGCGGTGGAGGTGCCCGGGGACGAGGTCGAGCGCCGGGTGGAGCTGCGCCTGGAGCGGCAGCGGCTGCTGACCGCCCCGGACCCGCCCCTGCTGCGGGCGGTGCTGGACGAGGCGGCGCTGCGCCGCCCCCTGGGCGGGCGCGCGGTCATGCGCGGCCAACTGGAGCACCTGCTGGAGCTGACCGAGAGGCCCTCGATCCACCTGCACGTGGTGCCGTTCCGCGTGGGCGCGCACCCGGCGGCCGGCGGCCCCTTCACCATCCTCAGCCTCCCGCAGCCCGACCTGCCGGACGTGGTCTACCTGGAGCAGCTCAACAGCGCCCAGTACCTGGACAAGCCGGAGGAGGTGCAGGGGTACCTGGCCACGATGGACCGGCTGCACCGGGTGGCCGAGAGCCCCGAGCGCACCCGGGAGACCCTGCGCGGGATCCTGCGCGGGCTGTGAGCCCGGGCGCCGTGTTTTCCCGGGAAGTACGGCCGCCGGGACGGGCCCGGAGTTAGGATCGGAGCGGTCCCCCCAGGGAGGTCGCATGACCCACACCGCCGAGCGCAACTCCGGCAACCTGCCCGCGGAGATCTCCAGCTTCGTCGGCCGCCACGGGGAACTCGACCGGCTCGCCGCCCTGCTCCACCGCTCCCGGCTGGTCACCGTCACCGGCACCGGCGGCGTCGGCAAGACCAGGACCGCGCTGCGCGCCGCCGAACGGGCCGGCGCCCGCTTCCCCGACGGGGTGTGGCTGGCCGACCTCTCCGGCCTGCAGGACCCCGACCTGCTGCCGCACACCGTCGCCCGCGTCCTGGGCGTGAGCGACCAGGGCACGCGCCGCCAGCCGGAGGTGCTCGCCGACTTCCTGGCCGAACGCTCCCTCCTGCTCGTCCTGGACACCTGCGAGCACCTGCTCGACGCCTGCGCGGAGCTGGTCGGGACGCTGCTGGCCGCCGCGCCCGGCCTGCGCGTCCTGACCACCGGCCGGCGCCCGCTCGGCATGCCCGGCGAGCAGGTCCTGGTGATCGAGCCGCTGCCCGTCCCGCCCGAGGCCGAGTACGCCCACGACGGCGCCGTGCTCCGGCAGGAGGCCGACGCCCTGCTGGAGCACGCCTCCGTCGCCCTGTTCGTCGACCGGGCGCGGGCGGTCGACCCCGCGTTCTCCTTCACCGGGGCCACCCCCGCCGCCGTCGCCCGGCTGTGCCGCCGCCTCGACGGCATCCCGCTCGCCATCGAGCTGGCCGCCGTCTGGCTGCGCACCCTCACCGCCGAGGAGCTCGCCGACCGGCTCGCCCGCCGGTTCTCCCTGCTGACCGGCGGCGACCGCGGCCTGGCCCGGCACGAGACGCTGCACGCGGCGATCGGCTGGAGCCACGAGCTGCTCAGCCCGCCCGAACGCCTGCTGTGGGCGCGCCTGTCGGTCTTCCCGCGCTGCTTCGACACCGAGTCCGCCGTCCGGGTGTGCGCCGACGAGCTGCTGCCGGCCTCCTGGATCCCCGGGCTGCTGGAGAGCCTGGTGGAGACCTCGATCCTGCTGCGCGTCGAGCACGGCGGCCCGTTCGGCGAGGGCGCCCGCCACCGGCTGCCGACGCCGGTCCGCGAGTACGGCGCCGGCTGGCTCGCCGAGCTCGGCGAGGTCGAGCACGTCCAGCGGCTGCACCGCGACCGCTTCCTGGAGCTGGTCCGGCGCTACGACGCCGAGTGGTACGGGCCCATGGAGGTCCTGTGGTGCGAGCGGATGCAGCAAGAGCTGCCCGGCATCCGCGCCGCGCTGGAGTTCTGCCTGGAGCGCCCCGCCGAGCACGCCGCCGGGCTGGAGATCTTCGGCGACCTCTTCCTGTTCTGGCTGCCGTGCGGGCACATCCGGGAGGGCCGCCTCTACGGCGAGCGGCTGCTGGCCGCCGACCCCGCGCCCGGCCCCGCCCTCACCAGGGCGCTGTGGGTCGCGGCCCGGCTCGCCACCGCCCAGGGCGACGTCGAGGCGGGCATGCGCTACCACGACGAGTGCCTGCGCCACGCCCGGCGGCAGGCCGACCCGTCGGCGATGGCCATGGCCGACTACGTCGCCGCCTCCGCCGCCATGATCCGCGGCGACTTCGCCGCCTCGGTGCGGCTGCTGGAGAGCGCCGCCGCGCGCTACGAGGGCAACGCCGAGTACGGCGACCTCATCACCACCTACTTCCTGCACGCCCTGGTGCTGGTGCTGGGCGGGGACATCGAGGCGGCGGTGGCGATGTCCGAGCGGTGCCGCTCGGCCGCCCTGCGGCACCTGGACGGCTGGGGGCTGTCCTCGGCCGACTACGTGCGGGCGCTGGCCGAGGTGCGCCGCGGCGCCACCGGCTCCGCCGTCGAGTACGCGCGCGCCGCACTGCGGTTCAAGGCGCGGCTGAACGACAGCCTCGGCTGCGCCCTGGCGGTGGACGTCCTGGCGCTGGCCGCGGCACTCGGCGGCGAGGCCGGGCGCGGGGCACGGCTGCTGGGCCTGGGCCAGAAGATCTGGCGCACGTTCGGGACCCCCTCGATCGGCTCCGCGGACCTGCGGCGCATCCGCGACCTGTGCGAGGAGCTGGCCCGGGGGACGCTCGGCGGACACGCCTACGAGCGGGAGTTCGCCGAGGGCCGCGCGCTGGACCTGGAGAGGGGTTTCGCCTACGCGATGGGTGAGGGCTTGTGACGACACGACCGGGACTCGACGATCTGATGCGCAGGCGGACGGCGCGGGAGCGCGGCTCCACCGACCCCACGCGCTGGCTGGCCGAGATGGCCGCGCCCTCGATGGTCGACTTCGCCCTGATGTACGTCTTGGACCGGGTGCTCACCGGCGCGCCCGGGGGCCACGAGGACGTGCTGCGGCTGCGGCGCACCGCGTGCGCCGGCCGCGACCCGGCGCTGACCGCCCTCTTCCCCGAGAAGGAGGAGGTCCGCTGGCGCCGCGACGCCCCCGCCCCGCGCGCGCTGCTGAAGGGCGAGGCGGTGCGCCTGGCGGTGGCGGACGGCCAGGGCGCCGCGCGCCTGGCCGCGGAGCTGGACGAGCCGCGGCTGGCCGAGGCCGCGCACACCCGCATGGTGCTGCTGCTGCCGCTGCTGGACGACGGCCGGCTGGTGGGCGCGGCGCTGCTGCTGTCGGCGGTGCCGCTGCCGGGGCACCGGCTGGAGGCGCTGGCCGAGTTCGCCCGCTGGACCGGCCAGGCGCTGGGCGCCGGACGGGAGCTGCGCGACAGGCTGGCGGTCGTCGCCGAACTGGAGCGCGCGGCCCTGCCCGCCGCCGAGACGCGCCGGCCCGGGCTCGAGGTGGCCGCCCGGCTGAAGGAGCCGCTCGACGGCCACTGGTGCACCGTGCTGGCCCTGCCCGCCGGGCGCACCGGCCTGGTCGTCGGGGACGCGGGCGGCCCGGGTCCGCACGCCGCCGCCCGACTGTTCCGGCTGCGCGCCCAGATCCAGGCGCTGGCCCTGACCGAGCCGCCGCCCGGCCGGATGCTGGACCTGCTGGACGCGGCGGTGCGCCAGGAGGACCACGGCCCCCGGGACCGGCCCGTCGGCTGCCTGTACGCGGTGTACGACCCGGCGACCGGCGAGGTCCAGCTCTCCTCGGCCGGCCGGATCACCTCGGTGCTGGTCCGCCCGGACGGCCACGCCGAGCTGCTCGACCCCTCCCCCGCGCCGCCCCTGGGCACCGGGCACCCCGCCTACCCCACCCGCTACCTCAGCCCCGAGCCCGGTTCCCTGATCCTGCTGGGCACCCGGGGCCTGACCCTCGTCGGCCACGACCTCCTGGGCGTCGTGCCGCCTGCGGCGGAGCCGCCCAAGCTGACCGAGACCGCGGAGTTCACCGGTGTCGGCGGCCTGTCGGGCCTGTGCGAACGGCTGCTGAAGGACGCCGGAGGGGGCGCGCTGGCGCTGCTGGCCGCCGGGCTGCCCGCGCCCGCCCACCGGCCCCCGCCGGGCTCCCCGCCCGCGGCGCCCGTCCGGCGGCCGGGCCGCGACGGCGAGTTCGTCGGGCGCACCACGGAGCTGCACGAGGTGCGGCGGCTGCTGGAGGACGCCCGCCTGGTGACGGTCACCGGCGGCCCCGGCATCGGCAAGTCGCGGCTGGCCGCCGAGAGCGCGGCCGCCCTGGTCCACGACTTCCCCGACGGGGTCGTCGGCGTCGACCTGTCCGCGGTGCGCTCGCCGGCCGGGGTGCCCCGCCCGGTGGAGGAGGCGCTGCGCGAGACCGTCGGCCTGTCGCTGGTGGAGCTCACCGTCCGGCGGCTGCTGCTGGTGCTCGACGGCTGCGACGGGCTGCTGGAGCCCTGCGCCCTGTTCGTGCGCTCCCTGCTGCGCGCGGCGCCGCGCCTGCGGGTGCTGGGCACCGGGCGCCAGCCGTTCGGCCTCACCGGCGAGCACGTCCTGCCGCTGTCCCCGCTGGGCCTGGACGCCGCGGTCCGGCTGTTCACCGCCCTGGCCTCCCCGCGTCCGGCCGGGGAGGACCCGGCGGACGTGCGGCGGCTGTGCGCGCGGCTCGACGCGGTACCCCTCATGGTGGAGCTCGCCGCCTGCAGCGCGCCCGCCGGGGCCGACGCCGCAGCGCTGGCCGGGCGGTTCGACGCCCTGGGGGACTTCGCCGGGTTCGGCGACGAGGCGGCGGCCGAGGCGGCCCGCGCCGCCGTCGAGCGCAGCCATGAGCTGTGCACCGACGCGGAGCGGCTGCTGTGGGCGCGCCTGGCGGTGTTCCAGGGCCGGTTCGACCTGCATGCGGTGGAGCAGGTGTGCGTCGACGAGCGGCTCCCGGTGGAGGAGACGCTGCGGGCGCTGTCGGCGCTGATCGACAAGTCCGTCGTCACCAGCGAGCTGGGGCGGCGGGGGCGCGGCTACCGGCTGCTGCACGGGGTGCGCGGCCACGGCGCGGAGCGGCTGGCCGCGCTGCCGGAGCACGCGACGCTTCCGGCGCGGCGCGACGCCTGGCTCGCCGAGGCCGCGGGGCACGACCTGTAGGCTCGAGCGTATGGATCTTGTGAATCCGCAGGTCGCCGAGTACGTGCTGGCCCACTGCACGCCCGCCGACGAGGTGCTGCGCGAGCTGGCGGTGGAGACCTCCGCGGCGCTGCCGGCCCGGGCGGGGATGCAGATCTCCCATGACCAGGGGACGCTGCTGACCCTGCTGGTGCGGCTCAGCGGAGCGCGGCGCGCCGTCGAGGTGGGCGTCTTCACCGGCTACTCCTCGATCTGCATCGCGCGCGGCCTGCCCTCCGACGGCGGGCTGCTCGCCCTGGACGTCAGCGAGGAGTGGACGGCGGTGGCGCGCCGCTACTGGGAGCGCGCCGGGGTCGCCGACCGCATCGACCTGCGGCTGGGCCCCGCCGCCGAGAGCCTGCGCGCCCTGCCGCGGGAGCCGCTGTTCGACTTCGGGTTCATCGACGCCGACAAGGGCGGCTACCCCGTCTACTACGAGGAGCTGCTGGCGCGCCTGCGCCCGGGCGGCCTGCTGGCGCTGGACAACGTGCTGCGCGGCGGCCGGGTGCTCGACCCCGGGGCACGGGGCGCGGAGGACCTGGCCGTCAAGGAGCTCAACGACCGGATCGCCGCGGACCCGCGGGTCACCTCGGTGATGCTCCCGCTGCGCGACGGCATCACCCTCGCGCGCAAGAACTGACGACGGCACGGCCCCGGTCCGCACGGCCCGAGGCGCGCCGCCCTCGCGCGGCCGGCCCGCCTCAGGCCGGCCGGACCTCCTTCACCAGGACGTGCACCCCTTCTCGGGGCCGCATGGCGGTGATGCTGCGGGGCGTCACGGGGGCGCCGTCGTGCACCAGGTCGGTGCGGGCCAGCAGGCGCGCCAGGGTGACCTTGATGCCGGTGAGGGCCAGGACCGAGCCGATGCAGCGGTGCTGGCCGCCGCCGAACGGCAGGAACGTGGCGGGGGTGGCCGGGCGGTGCAGGGGCGAGTCCGGGTCCCAGCGGTCGGGGCGGAACTCCCCCGGCTCGGGCCACAGCTCCGGCATCCGGTGCGTGACGTAGGGGCTGTAGAGGAGCATGGTCCCGGCGGGCACCCGGTACCTCTGGAACTCGAAGTCCTCGGCGACCCTGCGGGCGCTCATCACGACCGGCGGGCGGAGCCGGAGCACCTCGTCGACCACGTGGCCGAGGTAGGTGAAGGCCGGCAGGGACTCGGCGGTCGGCGGCGCGTCCCCCACCTCGGCGCGGGCGCGCTCCCACACGCCCTCGGTGGTGAGCATGAGGTGGACGGCCCAGCCGAGCGCGGCGCTGGTGGTCTCGTACCCGGCGGCCATGAGGCTGATCGCCTGGTCCTGCAGCTCGACGTCGGTGAGCCCGCCGCCGTCCTCGTCGCGGGAGTCCAGCAGCAGGCCCAGCACGTCGTGGCGGGGGGTGGGGTCCATGCGGCGGTCGGCGATCTCCCGCATGAGCCGGTCGAGCACGGTCGTGCGGGCCTGGAGGACCTTGCGCCAGAACGGGTTGGGCACCGAGCGCAGCGCGACGAGCTGGCTGTAGGGGCGGTCGATGCCGTCCAGGAGGGTCTGCAGCTCGCCGGCGAGGAGGTCCTCGTCGGCGGCGAGCCGGTCGCCGAACAGCAGCTGGACGGTGGTGCGGCGGGTGACCTCGCGCAGGACGGCGTAGACGTCGACGGTCTCCCCCGGCCGCCAGGTGTCGATGAGCGCGTCGGCGTTCTCGGCCATCCGCGCGATGTAGCCGTCGACCCTGCGGCGGTGGAAGGCCGGCTGCACCAGCCGCCTGCGGTGCTTGTGCGCCGCGCCGTCGGAGGCGATGAGCGCGGTCTCCCCGTTGACGGGGACGAGGACGTCGAAGGCCTCGCGGACGGTGAACAGGCCGGAGTTGGCGAAGAGGAAGGCGTTCGCCTCGGGGCCGAACATCAGCGCGTAGCGCACCGGTCCCCAGCCAAAACCGGCAATATTCCCAGAATCCGCCTGAACCCTACACAAACCCTCATAAGGGTCGCGCGCCAGCATCAACCCGAGGCGCACCAATGCGGAAAAGGAGGAAAGACCGGGAAGTTCACCTACACGAGGAACGTCTGATTCGTCGCTCACCGCGCCACTATGGCACGGTTAATTGAATTCTAGAGTATTTTCCTGATCACGACCGGGTCTCGGGCGTTCCGCCTGGCAGGCCCGCCGCTCCTCCAGCAGCCACGGTCCCAGCAGCGCGTCCGGATCGATCCCCACCGCGCGCAGCCGGCCGACCGCCGCGGGGACGCCCATCGGCCGCCGCTCCGCCGGCCCGGCCGCGGGCCGCCGCCGCGCGGCCAGCCTGCGCCCCGCCGCGAACACCGCGCTGACCGCCAGGAACGTCACCACGAAGAGCAGAGGCAGGATCACCAGGTCCGCCGGGGAGGACGTGCCGTCCGCGATCATTCGCCCCTCCCCTGCCGCGGCACCAGGGTGTGCGCGGTGACCGGGCCCCGCCCGGCGTCCCTGGTCAGCACCTCCTCCAGCGCGTCGCGCACCCCGGCCAGGCCCGTGACCAGGCGCTCGTGCGCCTGCGCCAGCTCGCCCACCCGGGAGGCGACCTCCCGCTCCAGGGTCTCGGCCACCTGGTCCTCCAGCTCCCGCGCCCGCCTGCGCGCCTCGGCGACCAGCCGCTCGGCCTCCGCCGCCGCCTCCCGCACCTTCTCCCGCGCCTCCTCGTCCATGCGGTCGGCCAGCTCCCTGGCGCTGAGCAGCGTCAGCTCCGCCTGCTCGACGGACTCCTCCCTGCGCTGCTCGGCGGACTCGCCCGCCAGCCGCAGCAGCCGGGCCACCGCGCTCTCCCCCGTCGGGGAGGAGCCGATCACCGTGACGTCGCCGGTGCCGCCGGAGCGCGTCCGCAGCTCCCGGCGCACCTCGTCGACGAACGCGTCCACCTCGCGGCGGGAGTATCCGAACAACCGGATCCCGAACTCGGGTTCTCGTACCTCGGCCATGGGGCGCAGATTATTGAGCGCGGTGGCGCCGCGGGCCGCGACTCGGACCCGGCGGGCGCAATCTTTGCCCAACAGGGGCGTCGGAGGGAGAAAGCACATAGGATTTTGGAACCATCCGATCCCTGACCGTCACTGGAATGATGCCGACCATCAGGCTTTACCAGGCAGTTCTGCGTGATCCTGGACCCACCCTGGGCAAACGGCTGCGCCGGGCCTTCAGCACCTGGCTGGCCGGCCAGGGCTTCCCGGAGATCCCGATCAGCCCCCACGTGGAGTACACCCGCCAGGAGCGGCGCGCCTGCCTCGAGGCGCGCCCCGGTTGCGGCCGCTTCGTCCTGGCGGACTCCCGGCTGCGCACCCGCGTGACGTACGCGCAGAGCACCGGGCGGATGACGGGCTGGGCGGTGGTCACCGTCGAGCAGCACGCCGGGGATCCGGTGGAGGCCTACGCGCCGGGCTTCGTGCCCGCCTACCTGGCCACCGAGCGCGTCACCGACGGGGCGGTCCAGCTCTTCGCCGCCGCCGAGGAGGCCGACGAGGACGGGGTGGTGCACCTGCTGGCGGAGCTGGCCAGGCCGCGCCGCCGGGTGCCGGTCGCGGTGGTGTCGGCCGACGCCAGGCACCCGCAGGCCGCGCGGACCAACGCCGCCTACCTGGCGGCGCGGGTGGCCGGGACGGCCCAGGTGGTGTGGCTGGCCGACCTGCGCGCCCAGGACAGGTTCAACGACGGCGTCGGCGAGGAGCTCGGCGTCTACGGCGGCGGGGTGCGCACCTATCTGGCGCCCTGGCGCCCCGGCGAGGAGAACTACCCCGACCGGCACCGGGTGATGGGCGGCCGGATGCTGCGCGACCGGGGCGAGGCCGCGCTGGACCTGGCCGCCGGCTACGTCATCGGCGAGACCGCGCCGCAGAAGCTCCCCGACGAGCTGCGCGAGCCCTACCGGCTGGTCGGCCGGATCCTGCAGGGCGAGCTGCCGCCGGAGGCGCTGCACGCCGGCGCGGCACGGCCGCGGCCCGCGCCGCCGCCCTTCGCCGACTCCGAGATCTACCGCAAGATGATGGCGCTGGCCACCGCCCGGACCGCCGAGACCGCCGAGCCGACGAGAGCCGCCGGGCCGGCCGGGG